>DAITOV010000056.1:0-18961 GCA_036833945.1 Abditibacteriia bacterium | reverse complement strand
TCTGATTAAGGTTTTTGCGAATATAGTGCAATAATTCCGTTTTAAAATCGGATGCCGATTTCTCTTTCAGCGATAACATTTCCGGACGGCCCATTGGCCCTGGCGTGATATAGTGCTCTTTAAGAAGTTCGCGTTGTAATACAATCCAAAAAGCTGAGAGCAATTCGTGGCTAACGCGCTCATAATCTTCGAGGAGATCTTCGAGTTCCTCGACAGCAGTGCGCATGATTTCAAATACACGCGGCGAGGTGAAGAGATAGTTCTCGATATACCCCATGCGAGCTTGGCCCGGTTGCGCGCGGCTGACAAAGCACTGCACTGCATTGGAACGCAAGATAATGCTGAGCACCTCACATGATTTATCTTTGGCGTTGAAAGCGACCGTGGTGCGGGGCATCTCGGGAGGAAGCAATAAAAAGAAGCCGTCGCCGCACTGCACGCTATAATCGCCCACCTGGAAATCGATGGTGCCCGCCAGCACACAAACCATTTTATAATGCCCTACCTCCTCCATATTGGCATTAGGCCAATCGGCGATGAGGTTGCGGGTATTGCCGTATATCCGCCGGTTCTTTACAACGACACGCGGGCCAACCAGCTTCTTCTTCGTAAGGACGACCCCATCCGGCATCTGCGTGGTGGTCATGCCGGGGCGTGCAACAATGAACCGCTGGTGAGAACGATGTTGCGACCAGGGAATGAGCTTGGTGCGAAGAGATTCCGAGAGCAATGACATGCCACAAAATTAAACAGTATCGCTGCATATACGGCAATGATACTCGTGCCGAACAAAATAGCTAACTTCACTCAGTCGCGCTATATTTTCTTTGCCATTTTATTTTTCAGGAGAAACTATGAGCGACACCATAAAATACCCCGTCACCCCCGAAGCCGCCGGTTGGAAGCATGTACCCAAAGCCTTCAGCCTCGCAACCCAGGTCGGCAATTTAATCTTCGTATCCGGCCAGGCCTCAACCGATGAAAACGGCCAGATCATTCCCGGAACTTTCGAGGAAGAGTTCCGCCGCAGCATGGAAAACATGCGCCGCATTCTGGTCGCCGCCGGCAGCGATTTCAGCAAAGTGGTGCAGGTGCGCTCCTACGTGCGCGATGCCGCCAACCTCAAGCTTTATAATGAAATCTACCGCGAATATTTTCCCGAGCCATCTCCAGCCCGCACTACTCTTTCGGGCTGCCTCACGGAAGCCCTGCACTTCGAAGTTGAGTGTATCGCCGTTGTCGATTAATTCTTTTTAGCCGCCCAGAACTGCTCGATTTCGCGCCACATCTTTAGCTCCGGTGCGAAATCGAGCGAATTATGTCCGGCGTCAGGCTGAATCCAAATCTTTTTCGGACCTTGATAGCCGTCGAAAAGCGCCTGGCCGAACCGGGTCGGTACGATGTAATCGTTACCGGCTAAAAGAATCGCCACCGGGCCATGATACCCGCGCAACGCCTCCGCAGCTTCATAGCGGTCTTGCATCATCAACCGCACCGGGAAGAAGGGCAAACGCCCGGCTGCGACATCGGTGGTACTGGTATACGGTGTAATGAGAAACAGCCCTTGAATTGCATCCGGCTTACTGGCTGCAATGATACACGCCACGCCAGTGCCCAACGATTCGCCCGCGATATAGACCGGTGTTTTGTCTTTGTGCAGCAGTTCTTCCAGAGCCACTTTCGCTGAATCAATAATTGCCGTTTCACTCGGCGGCCCTTCGCGCCAGGCATAACCGGGGTATTCCAAAAAATAGAAGTCCCAGCCTCCTAACTTATTCCAACCCTCCGTCAGGTCAACACGTGTAATCGCATTGCCGCCGTTGCCGTGAAAAATGAGCAACCGTTTTTTAGCCGGCGTTGTCGAGATACGCTTCCAACCAATCAGCTTGCCGTCTGCACTGCGCCACGGCAAAAGGCCCTGGGCTTTAGCCTCGCCCTCGAACATGAGTTCTTCACCTTTATCGGGGTGATACATAAAGGTTCGCTGCGAAGAATAGAGCGCCGTCAGCCCCAAACTATAGAGCACGACCAACACCAATGCGGCTTTAATCAACAGGCTTTTCCCGAACTTGGTTCTCATAGGGTTGATATTCATTCTACTGATAACGAAATCGGTCACCAATGGCCGATGGTCGGAAACTGTTGAAGCCACCACCCAACTCTTCGTTACTTCCAGCGCGGCGCTGGAAAAAATCCGGTCGATGCGCATGACCGGAAAAAACGCAGGAAAAGTGTAGCCCAATCCCATCGCGCTCTGCGCATAGGCATCTTGTCCCAGAGTAAGCAATGCCCTGTTTAACGAGCCGCGTGGCGGAGTATTGAAGTCACCCGCAATCAGATAATATGATCGTCCATTTACGAGATACTTGAGCAAAGCCAACTGGTCGCGGCGAATACGCGCCCGTTTGGGAATTTGCTCCATCCACTCCCCTAATTTGCCCTCTATCGGGTTGATAAAATGCGCGTTATAGACGAACAACTTCTGGCCGCGTGCTGCAATTTGTGTTTCGAGAAAACCGCAACCATCATTGCGGGGCAGAGGGTGATTTTTACTGCGCGTAATAGGAAACCGCGAGAGTGTGACTAATTGCCCATAACGCGCAATTGCATAGCCTGGAAAATGCTTTCGGAGTTGCGGCAAGGGGTCGGGCCATTCATCTTTGGCAATGACTTCCTGCAAGCAGATGATATCGGCGTCCTGCGCCTTGATAACCTGCGCCAACGCCTCCACTCCACCCGAGCCGTAACGGATGTTATAACTCACCACGCGGAGGAGAGGTGCAGACTGCGGTTGTAGTGGCGGCGGCGCAGCGCTATATTCTCCCAGCAGAAGCAGCATTGCCAGAAATAAAACACCATTGGCCCAAGTCACGCGTCGAAGGCCTTTACACAAGCCGTAAACAATCAACAATACGGTCGGCAACAAAAAGACCGGCTGCGGCAGTAACATCAACTGCGCAACCGGCCAAAAGCGTTCGGGCCAAAATGGGGTCGCCAGGCAAAAAGCGGCTAAAAGCACCGCATTCAAAATACTCAACCTGACTAAAGACACCCTCGCCTCCTACAAACTATGAATGCCGCCAGTGGCTTCACTGGCGGCATTCACAGTTTATAACGGTCTTACGAACGAGGCTTAATGACCGGAGCCAACTCGGGCACGACCTTGCTTACTTCATCGGCTACGATATTGCCAAAGACTTCCGCGCCTTTTTCGTTGAGATGGGTAAAGTCGCGTGCGCCATTGGCGGTTTGTGGCTCCAGTGCCGTCACGTCGTCACGGCTGATGGATTCGACGTATGTAATGCTCAATTGGTGTAAATCAATGAGCGGCACGTTGTTTTCCGCTGCCACTTTCTTAGTCGCCTCCACATAAGGCACGAGCGTAGATTTAATTTTCCCATCCGGGCCAAAAGTGCGGCGGGTAAGCGAAGTCACCAGAATCGGCTTGGCGTTTTGGGCACGAGCCTCATTAATATAACGAGTTAAATTCTCCGGGAATGTTGTCTTGGGGTCGGTTTCGCGCGTAGGGCCTTTACCGGGCATATCGTTGTGCCCGAACTGAATCAGCACATAATCGGGCTTAAGCGCCAGTGCTTTTTCCCAATGGCCTTCATCGCGAAAGTTCTTCGAGCTGCGTCCGCTCACGGCCCGGTTCACACCTTGCGCACCATCCGTGAGGCGCGCAATAAAACCGCTGCCCCATCCCGATTTAGTAGCGACAGTGGAATCGCCCACTAAAACGATTTCGATTTTATTTTGTGCCGGAGCAGTTTCATCGGCCATAACCTGAGAACTCATAACCACTCCTACCCCCAGGGCAATACCCATTGCAGCTTTTACAAATGAACGGCGTGTTAAGAAATTCATCATTAATTTATGCTCCACCGGCTTTTTGAATCATAATAAAATCGAGCGCCATGCCGCCCCCCAGGTTAGTCATCCGAATCGCATGGCTGCCTTTCGCCAGACGCACTTGCAATGGCTTTTGCTCTTTATTCAATAGCTTCCATAAACGCCAGTCGTCAGAGCCTGCACTAAATCCACCGGTGCCGGGGAAGAGGACTTTTTCCGATGCTGCATCAGGATATTTGCCATCGATTTGAACTGAACGATGAGCAGTATCGGCACCCGAAGCATATTTCACAATCACTTCGTAATTAGCATCCTGGGGCACTTCAAACTTCCATTCCAGCCAGTGGCCCAAGGTGCCATCCCACATTGTTATGGCTTTGCCGACCGCATTGATGCGGCCATCCACGATTGAGACCTGCCCTACGCCTTGAGCTGAAAAATCTTCTGCCTGCAACACCAGATCGCCGGGTTTAAGATTTTGCAAGAACGCCGGAGGGATGTGAACCTTTAACGACCTGGTGATTTTATCGCCGTCGGAATTTTCTACGACGAGTTTCACCAGGTAATTACCGCCATTACCGTAGGTATGGCTGATTTCACGTCCCTGTGCCATCGAACCATCCCCCATATCCCACGAGTATTTTTCAATCTTGCCTTTGAGCGTGCTGGCCTCGGCCACCAGCTTCACACCGCCCCCGCCACCAGCGGGTGGCATGGTGGCTTTAATCTCGGCGCGAAGCGGATCCTGAATTTTCAGCATCTCGGCAATATCAAAGATCTGGCGTGCCGTCGAGCGTAATTCCATCGAGATGTTCTTACCTTTGCCGTCCATGCGCTCCACGATCACTTCCATTGCATCGAGAGCCACACGCCGCAGTTCCGGTTCCTTGGTCTGCCGCCAGGCATAAGCGATGCCCTCGGCAATGAGCAGATTCAGGCCTGGAGCAATGCTCGAACTCGGGCAGGAGGTATAACGAAATGCCTTGGCCTCGGGAATCCACATATCATTGATCATGTAGTGCGATGCCTTCACGACGGAATCCTTCGCACGTTGATCGCCCGTGACTTCGGCATAGTTCTTCAAACCGGTCATCAACACACCGACCATAAACCCGGCATTGCCAAAGTGATTCGGCTTGTGGGTACAATGACCCGGCACCAGCATCCGTCGCCAACCGCCATCGGGCGTCTGGCGTTCGAGAACGCGATCGACAATGATACGCGCCGCATTCAGGTAAAACGGATCACCGGTAGCGTCGTAGGCCCCCATCGTGAAGATGAGCGTCCAGCCTGGCACACGGCAGTTACTGAAATCGTAATTGATAGTCGCGTAGATGTCATAGACATCGGAAATATTGTTGGCTACTTCCAACGAACGGGTGTCGCCGGTCAGGAAGTAATGCTCATAGTGGCCTTCGGTCCAGGTGTGCGAGGATGAGAAACCTCCCGCCGGGCTACCCTGCCCTTGCACCGGGCTTTGAGCGAAGTAACCACCGGTATGGCCGATGGAGTGCGACCATACGCGACCCTTCGCAGCTCCAACGCCGGAATAACCGCCACCACCAATGGAGAAGTTATCTTCCGGCTTGTTGACATCGTAATGCACGGTATCGATATCGCGGTTATGAATCGCCGCATCAGCACCGGCACGCAGGAAGTTGATATCCCCGGTGCGCGCAAACTGCAGGAAGAAAGCGTGCTGGGTGTCGTATTCGATGTTACCCCAGTTAATGCCACGCTCGCCCCACCAGTCGCCGAAGTTCATCAGGCCATATTCGTGCTGCTTGTCACGCGCATCGATATAGTTCTCGAACGCGCTGGCCGTCTTCTCGTTATAACGCTGCACTAACGGGAATTCGTTGCCCAGACCAATATCGCCAAAAGCCTTGGAATCGCGATAATATTCGGGGGTCGCCATGAGAATCGGCTGCTCGTTGGCATAGCTGGCGAGGTTTGCGCCGCTCACCTGCGAAGCTGCGTTGAAAGCAACTTCTGTAGTAAACGAAGTGCCCTGACGCAACTTATAATTACCATTCATCAAGTAATAAACACTGCGATACTCTTCGACGGTGCCCTTGAACCGCTCGTACTGCTGCGCTTCCACAGCGGGAGCCAGGCCGATTTCCAGCACATCGCCGCTCACCGTGAATGCCTTGGGATAGAGCTGCCAGAAATCGCGTACCGCTACGGCCAGGTTTTGCGTGCCGTTGCTCCATTCGATCCAACCCGGGAAACGCTCACCGGTTTTAGCTCCTTCGGGAGTTTGCGCCTGGAACTGGTTGTCATAATGCTGCAAGACGCTTAACGACTGGTTCGGAGTTGCTGCAAACTTACCCACTTCGCCCAACTGGACCTGGCCATTGACAGCGGGCAAATTAAAGCGCAGTGCAACGCTTTTAATTTCGCTCATTACGGGCTGTCTGTGGTCGTTACCCACCGAAATCTGCACACGGGCAATCGATGAATTGCGCTGAAAATGCCAACGCACATCGTAGCGGAAGAATTTGTCTGTGTTGTTACCAAACGCGCCCTTCATCAGCACGACGGCGCGCTGAGTGCCGTTTTCTTCCAATACAATTTCATCCGGCTTAAAGTCGGAAGTGAACTGCTTGCCGTCGGCGGTAGTAAGAACCAACTGGCCGTTGGTGAGCAGGTTGCGTCCGCCCTGCTGCATGGCAATGCGATAGCCACCTGCAGCCAGGCGCGTTGCGCTCCAACGCACGAGTCCGGTATCAACCGATACATCATTAGCGGTTTGCACGCCCAGGTGCCCGGCAAGCACTTCGCGCACACCCGCTCCGTATTGCAAACGGTATTTCGTCTGCGATGCCGGAGACTGGAAGCTAAGCAAAAGCCATTTGATGCTGCCATCGGTCCAGCGCGAAAGCACACGTTTTTGCGGTGCTAAAGGTTGGTTTGAGGTATTGACCAAGCGAATATTTTCGATCTGGAAGACATGTCCCTTGGGCAACGGCACACCGCTATTCACCGGCCAGGATGCACCGACAGGCATCTTGGAAAGTGTGAAATCGACGTTTTGCGTGGTTGCGATAGCTGCCGGATATTTGGGCTTTTCAAAGACGAAACTCTTCACCGGTGAAAGCACACGCTTGCCGTTGCGGTCGTCGGCCGCCAGGCGATAGAAGTATTTCTGGCCTTCTTTCAAACCACGTAGATAGATCCGATGGTTGTTAATAGGAACCGGAATGCTGGCTTCGCGCGCTTCCTGCCCCAATTGTTCGGAGGTGCCATATTGCACAACTGCATTCGCAGGCCAGGTGCTGGTGAAGGTAACTCGCACCACTTCCGGCTGCTGCCAGGGCTGCTGGGCATCCACATAGTTAAAAGCGTATTGGTTGGCTTTTTGCGGGAACAGGTTTTTGAGCAACAGCAAATCTTCCATGCGGTATTTGCCGTTGTTGTTCATGGTGCGCAACTCGAAAATATCGCCTTCTTTCAAATCGAGCGGCTTGTCGAGCGCAAAGAGCTTCTGGTTGTTATCGTTGTCGTTTGAAGCGGCAATACCCTGACGCTTGCCGTTAATGAGAATTTCAATCGCGGCATTGGGTGTGTCGTCATAGTAGATAAACGCCGGATAGTAACGACCTGTTTTAGGAACGGTAGCCTGGATAATACCCTTGCCGGAGCTAATGATGGCGGAATTTTCACGATATTCCGTGGCCTGCAAATTCCAGCCGGTCAGCTTGACCTGGGTAATCGGCAAAACGATATTATCTTTATCGGCGTGTATAGCGCGCAATTGAGGCAAGCCCCAGGTAAACACGACATTCTGATTCTTGACAACTGGCACCACACGCTCTGGAGCCGGTCCGCCGGTTGCGGGAGCGCCACGCAAATCGAAAAACGGCGTCGCGCTTTGCGATTTCAGCGGGGTGTGGGTTTGAGCCACGATTTGTACGGGCACCACGGTTTCATTCCCGCTCTGGTGCAGGTCGATATCGACGCTCATGTAAAGCTGTTTACCCGATACTGCTGCAAAAGCATTGGGGCCACCCTTAATCGCGCCCCCGGCATCGTAGAAAGAAGTGCGGGTAGTTCCATTTTCCACCCACACCATGAGGTCGATACCTTTATAGTTCTGGCGTCCCGTCGCGGTATTGTTATCGGTGTTGATATAGAAAATGATGTTGGAATTATCGACCAGAAAATCATCGGCGAAATCCAGACGCCACAATGAACGATTACCACCGGCATTGGCAAACGCCACCTTTTCCATCGCCAGTCCCGGATGTTCGGGATTGGTTTTGGGGGTAAGCGTATGCACTGTTTTCATGCCAGCCACGGTCTGGGCTGAGACACCCAAACGCTGCAACTCTTCTGCAGGCAATGCATTGCCCTGTGCAAAGGCGTTAGCAGTCGCCAACGCGCCGAAAGCGCACATCAAAAATAGTTTTCGCATAATCTTTCTCTTTTCCATATCAACGGGATACGGCACCTCGAATAATTGAACGCCTGTTTTGCTTACTTCTGAACGCGATCTACCTTGGCGTCGATGGAGACCGGCGCACCGCGTAAATCAAAAAAAGGGGTGCTACTTTGCCCTTTAAGCGGCTTATTAGTCTGCGCCACAATCTGCGTGGGCACCAGGGTTTCGTTATCTTTCTGATGCAGATCGATATCGATACTCATATAAAGATGTTTGCCATCAATCGCAGCAAACGCTTCCGGCCCAGGCTTGTTGCCACCGGCGGCATCATAAAAACGGGTTCGCGTCACACCATTCTCCACCCACACCATGAGGTCGATACCTTTAAAGTTCTGGCGGCCCGTCGCAGTGTTGTTATCGGTATTGACGTAGAAAATAATATTGGAGTTGTCAGCCGGAAAATCGCCCACGAAATCGAGACGCCACAACCAGCGGTTACCACCGGCATTGGCAAACTGCACCTTTTCAAGAGTGAGACCAGGATGCTCCGGGTTCGCTTTGGGCTTAACCTCTTGAACTGTTTTCAACGCAGCCAGCGTTTTTGAGGTAATGCCCAATTGCTGTTGTTTTTCTGCCGACAATGTATTTTCCTGAGCAATGGCGTTCACAGTTGCGATAAAACTCAAGACACAAACCCACAGTAATTTTTTCATCATTTTACTTCCTTACTCTTTCTCAGGGAGTTTTGTAAACGAACGCTCCCAGCAAAGTGACGGGCTTTTCAATGGCCGTTACTTCCAACTCATGTTCACCGGGAGATAGATTTAAAATGCCTTTGCGGTTCTCTAACAGAACCGACTCGCCGAAAGACATCACGAAAGGCTGGTCAGTTGCCTGCTCCCACTTCATTACTCCATCAACTTTAGCCTGTAGCTTGCCGCCATTGGCTTTATCGACCCATGCCACCGAAACGGCATCACCGCGAAATTTCAAAACCGCCTTCTGCCCAGGCTGCAAGACAACTTGTTTATCGCCATACGGCGCCCCCCATTGGGAAGCAAAATTCTGGACGCTTTTATTAGTAAGTTGCCAACGCGTATCCTCGATGCCCACACGTTCGCGGCCATAAACCACTTTGGAATCGACAGCAGCAATCTGCGCCTCGGTTCCTGCCACCTCCAGGATATGACGATCACCCAGGCTCAAGCGCCCGGTCATGAAAGTGCTGTTGCGCGCGTCACGCTTCGTCATGGAAAGCAAACGCCCGCCAGAGCGTTCCGTGCCATCGACCAGCCCCTTGGTTTGTTTATCCTTACTATGCGCCCACACATTGACCACGGTATCATCCAGCACGAACGCCTTGCCCTGATAGAAGCGCGGTGAACCGGCTTCATAGGTTTGCATATCGCCTTCCCAGCCACGTGTGTACGGGCTGATAGGTTCCGGAAACTGTTGTTGGGGAACACCAGGCGCGATGGGATCGAGTGGCTGGAAAGCCCTCGCCAGCAGATGCCCCCAGATATAATGAGCAGCGGCCTGAGGATGCCCGTCTTTAGGAGTGAGTGCAAACGAATTCACGTTGCGCATCGAAAGGCTGAATTCACGCCCGAAGTCGATATAAGGAATACCGTAGCGCAATGCCAGGTCTTTCAGCATCCCAGTGTTCGGCGTATAGCCTTCGCGGTTTTGCCACATGCAAAACACGATTTCAATGTTAGGATAATTGCGCTGGAACCAGCGAATCGCTCCCTCGAAAGCCGCAACTTCTTCCGGGCCGTCGATCTTCTCGTTGGCTCCACTGCCGAAGATCACCAGGTCAGGCCGTGCACCTTCAGGACGGGCAAATACGTCGGGATAAAGTTCTTGCCAGGTTTGTCCGGCCTTCTGGCCGTTGGTCTCCGGGTTGGGAGCCAGCGCGAGCGAACTCCAATCTCTCAAAGCCGAATGCGATTCGCCAATCGCCGAGCCGTCGCAAGCCATATAATTGAGGAGCAGCTTATTGACCGGATAATTCCAGCGGCGCATCAACTCCAGGCGCAAACGCCCGGTATAGCTGAAATAATGACGCCACTGACCAATATAAGGTGTCAATTCGGGCCGGCCGACTTCTGCGCCATCGAACAGAAAATCGCCTTTGGAGAGCGGCTGTTTGAAGGTCGGGGATTTCGGGTCTTCGTCGTACCGATAGAGCGGCGGATTGGCGCTGGCACGGTCAATACTCGAACCCATTGTCACAATATGCAACGGTTCGCCACGGCGCAGTTTAGTAATGGTGCGCGGGATATAGCGGTAATAGTCCGGTAAGGCGCGTAAGGCGGGAACACGATTCTGAGCTTGCGCGCTGCGAGTCAGGGTTGGTGAATAAATCCAAACATCGGCATCCGAGGTATTGGTGAACTCCACTTTAAGCCCGATGGTGTTCGGCAAATCGTCCGATTCGTTACCGGTTTCTTTAAATTCGGAGACAATCTTTAAATTTTCAATCTTCAGCTCGAAATCGTTTTGCGCTCCCGAATCACCCGTGCGCGCATCGGCCGGCGTTAATTCCCCACGAGCATGGCGCGGAAAGGTACGTTTATCGTTTTGCCCAAAATCGGCAGGCGACCATGTCCCCGTGGCGTTGTCGAGTCGCATCTGCGAAATAGTCGCGCGCAACGCACCGGGCTTAGTCTGGTAACCCAACACCGAAAGCGAAACAGCATCGCCATTATCCAGTTCCATTTCGCCCAGCAAGCTGAACTGCGACAAGGTTTTTCCCGGACGCACAACAACGACGCCATCGACCGGAAAACGCGGCCGAAAGACGCCGTTGCGCGGAGCACGAAAAACTTCCGCATCGTTATAGTTTTCCTGATCCCAGAACGGCACCGAGCCGGAGCGAAACTCCTGCGCCCGTGCTGAGCGGGAACTTTCGAACGACTGGAAGGAAAACTGGCTGTTGAGGAGGAGGTTCTGGGCCTCTACCGGCGCACCGGCCAGAAGCAATACACCGCCCAAAAAGAGCAATGGCTGTTTATTCATGGGCACAGTTTACGATGTACCATCAGCTAGCCAATAGACTCCTTGTGCGGCAGTAGGATGGATTGGCTGATCGCTGGCATTACGGCTCATCTTCTTCCATTTTGCATGGCCATCAGCGAAAAGAAAGTTCGCTCCGTCAAGATGGCGATCATTGATATATCGGGTTGTATTAAATAACTGATAGATCATATAAGGATTCGCACCCGTGCTATCTGCTACCATGACAGTCTCAGAAACCTTGGCTACAGCCGAGATCTTCACCGGCACAAGACTATTAGAAAATAATGCCGTACTTGCACCGTAACTTGAACTGTAGAAAAAATGAGGACTTGTCGAAGTTCCCGAGCCGGTTCCTCCCTGCCAGGGAGTAGCCGTATTACTGGGGCAATTAAAGATCTGAACACTTTTCACATATGGATAGATTCGCATCCCCCAACTATTCGTATGCGAAACGCCATTAGGATGGATAACCTGCTCCGTTGTTGCAGCTATTAATGGATACATCTCGTCATAATCCTGGGTATATTGCATATATCCAAGGCCTAATTGTTTAACATTACTCAAACAACTCGTCCGCCGTGCATTTTCCCGCGCGCGTGCAAAAACAGGAAAAAGAATCGCTGCTAATATTGCAATAATTGCTATTACAACCAATAACTCTATTAGGGTAAAGCCATTGCGCTGCAAAGAAATGCTCTTTCGTAAATTATTCATAATAACTAACCTCCATATGCCATTAAGAAGTATGCCCAAAAGTAAGACTGTCTAATCATATTTTTAGACGATTTTTATTACTCATCACGACAACCATTTATTATTTCAGACTTTTAAAAATAGTATTAGTGCGTAGAATCGTAATCCGCTGAATTCAGAGAATTGCATACAGTAATATTATTCCCATCTTTCGTAACTCCTAAACGATAATAATGAAGTAGTCAATTATTAATTCAGTCACGAATTTATCCATTAAGACTTTTTATGGAGCGTTTGCCTGAATTTGCTTGTCGACAGGCCAAAGGCGACATTCCCGTCCGCCGTTTGAAAATCTGCGTAAACGAAGACGAATTCTCATAGCCGACGGCTTCACCGATCTGGCTTACCGGCAAATCCGTGGTCATCAGCAATACCTTAGCGGTTTCTATACGCCGCGTCACGACGTAATCCATCATGCTAATTCCATGTTCCCGTTGGAAATATCGATCGAGATGACGCACAGATAGATAGGCCTGCTCCGCGATAATAGTCGCATTAAGCGGCTGCCCAAGATGGGTTTCTATATAGTTCTGCGCGCGTTGCAAGGCGTTATTTTGTCCCACCTCGGCGGCATCACCCATCTCACTGACAATCGATTCCGTGCTCATGGGCCGAATAATCGTCTGGCTATGTAGGCATTGTTGGGCATAGCGAAAAATACTTTCCAGATGCAGTTGCACAATAGCCTCGCTACCAAACACCTCCTGGCGCAACTCTTCTTCAATCATTTTCACGAGTTGGTGGACTTGAGGACAAGGCACGAAAAAACTGCGATGGTAATGGTGAAGCGTCGCCGTGCTACGGCAGAAATGACACATAAAACCAGACGGCAAAATCAGCATCCAGAAAATGACGGCGTGGTCTTTACGTGTTTCGCGGCGTTCCCAGTGTAGATTGCCGCCCGCTGAATACGGCACGCCGGGCGGCATCAGGCACACTGTGCCCGCTTGAATGGGCACTACCAGGTAATCGGTGTGCTTGAGTTCATCAGGCCCCGCATTGGCAGCTGTCTGGGTGACACCGATACGCCAGTCGATTTCGCCTTCCACCACCGTGATGCAACACGGAAAACGAATGGCGTGAACTTGCTGGGCTTGCCACTGGTGCAAATAGAGTGGCGAGCGTTGCCGCTTGCTATCGTTAAGCGGAGTGCCGCGATGTTTAGTTAAACCCGGCACTTGACGCAGCAAATTGGCCGGTTCCATGAATAATAGTGGAGACGCAGCGCTCTTTACGACAGTGGGAATAATCTGTTCACTGACGATTTGAAGAAGAGAGCGGCGCAGAGCTTCGGAAGTCATGAAGGGCTATAATAAGTGTAATCTGGCTGAGGATAAACCAAGAGGCCAAACCTGAGGGCACCTGATTCTGGTTCAGGCGATCATAAATTCGGGTTCTCTGCGGCATCCATCCTTGAGTCTAAATCCAACAAAAACTCGTTCGCCAAATAATCAATAATATTGCCCTATTTTCGCATAATTCCATTCCTTTTTGTATGTAAAGCAAAATAACGAATTGAATAATTAGTGCTTTACCCCTGCAACGTTATTTTCGCGACACGAACCACCATATTCGTTCCATAGGGATAAGCGATCAAATCCACGGTGGCCAAACCATTTTCGATATTCTGGGCGAACATTAATTCCTCACCCGAATCGAGCCAGACAGCGCTTGCGATTGGCTGATTAAGCCCCGCCAGTGAACGAGGCCCCGCTCCCCCACCCGCCGTGGTGACATGAGCATCGCCCTGACGGGAGAGGTCGTGCGTGAAGTAATAAAGTGTCTCTCCGTTACGCAAAACAAAATCGCGTCCCTGTGCCTTCACTTCGCATGGTTTAGCCTCGTAGATTGCCTCCTCATAGAGTTCTACCCAGTTGCCCGAACGCTCCAATGCGGCCTGTTCGTAGGCAGGAATAGCACCCGTTGCTGTAGGCCCCACATTGAGCAGATAGTTGGCTCCCACCTTACGGCAGGCCGCCAGGTTTTCGATGATTTTGGCAGGAGAGAGATAATCGAAGTCGCGCCCGCCTATGCCCCAATGCGAGTTCATGGTCTGGCACATTTCACCGGAGACATATTTGGGCCAACCGGCGCGGTTGGGCATGGTGGGCAGACCTTGCTCGAAAGTCACTGAATCGAGCTCCGCATGTCCCAACGCCCCTTCGGCTCCCATGCCGGAATTATTGATGATCATCGCTTCGGGCTGATAGCGCCTGATGGTCGCATAAAGCCGGTCTTCCTTCCAATCGGCATCCCTGCGCGACCAGTTGCCATCGAACCACAAACCACCGATTTCACCATAGTGCCTGCAGAGAATTTCGACCGAGTCATTCAAATAATCGAGATATTTATCGAATTCTTCCGGGCTGCAGTGCGCCGAACCCCAACGAAAATCGAGCGTGGTGTGGTAGAAGAATGGAACGATACCCTCAGCTCGGCAAGCCTCGACAAACTCGGCAACCAAATCGCGCTTGGCCGGTGAATGAAGCGCATCGAAATCGCTAAGCCCACAGGTATCATAAAGAGAAAATCCTTCGTGGTGGCGCGTGGTGAGGGTAATGTATTTCATACCCGCTGCCCTGGCGGTGCGGGCAATGGCGCGGGCATCGAAATCGGCAGCCGTAAAAGTATCCTTGAGCTTGTCATATTCTTCGACGGGGATATTTTCGATGAGCTGAACCCACTCGCCCCGTTCAAGCTGGGAATACAACCCCCAATGAATGAACATGCCATAAGCCAAATTTTCAAAACGCGCGATGCGTGGTGTCGGTGTAGGGATGTTGGAATTCATGATCTTAAAAGAAATAATTGCAGCTTACTGTGCGCCTAACTTCACCTGCGATCGACTCACCAGAAAAAATTTAATGAGGTCGCCGAAAAAAAATGTTTCAAACCTGTATTTTCGGGGCATAATATATTTAGCACGTGCTAAATAAAAGCGCAAAAGTTATTTCAGGGGGCAATTATCAGCGTCACACAACAAAAAATCGCCGACACTCTTAAGATTTCCCGCTCATTGGTAGGGCGGGCTTTGAATGGTGATCCAGAAGTGGCGCTGAGCACGCGGCAGCAAGTCGAAGAAACCGCACGCCAGCTTGGCTATAACAAAAATACCAATCACGGCGCGCGTCAATTAGTGTCCGCACGCTATGGACGACGTGTGAGAACCAATACCCTGGCAGTCATTTTTGCGACCCTCGACTCTTCACCACGCCGTATCCCATTCTTCACGCCGCTCATGGAGGGAATAGAAACTGCCGCAGACGAGCTGGATCTGGATATTTGCATCTGTTTGATGCGCAACGATAAATTGCCCCGGCTCATCGAAACACACAGCGTTGATGGCGCACTTGTATTGGGGGACATTCCTCAGCACGTCGACAACATGCAGAAGATGGGCATACCGGTAGTCACCTTTCATGGACACGGTAAAAATGTTCCTAACATCACGATGGACGACCGCCAGGGCACCTATCAAGCGACACAACACTTGCTGGAACTGGGCCATCGCAACATCGCATTTTTAGGCACTTCCTATGGCATTGCCAGTGCAGCGCGCTTGCAGGGATATCTCGACGCCATGACCAAAGCCAACATTGCCGTTCCCGAAGCATGGATCGATACCAGTTTAGGTTTCCCCTCCCCGACAGCCGATTCATACTGCGCCGGTTGCAACGAGTGTGCAGCCTGCATGGGCTGGAAAGTGCTACGCGATAAAAACGGCGGTTCACGCACACACCGACCGCATTTTTCTGCCATTGTTTGCCATAACGATCCGGTGGCGATGGGCGTAATCGATCATGCCTGGCGCGACGGCCTGGAAACCCCAAACGACCTTAGCGTCACCGGCTTCGATGATGTTTCCGGCCAGTACCATTTCCATCCGGAGGTGACTTCTATCCGTTTTCCTCGTGAAGAAATGGGTGCTGGCGCTGTGCGCTTACTCCGCGATGCCATTGAAGCCGGTGAGAGTGCCAAGATTAACCAGCTAATTTTTCCAACCACTTTGGCCGTTCATCAATCTACAGCAGTCTTCACAGCACAAAATTAGCATCTGTAAATATTTATCGACAAAGGAGTGATTCAAGATGAAATACAACAGTAGCAAGCCCGATCAAATGCTTCGCAAAATGCAAAAGGGCTTTACTCTCATAGAATTATTGGTTGTCATAGCCATTATCAGTATCCTGGCGGCCATTCTGTTTCCGGTTTTCGCAAGAGCTCGTGAAAATGCACGACGTGCAAGTTGCATGAGCAATCTGAAACAAATTGGGTTGGGATTCATGATGTACACCCAGGATTACGACGAGACATATCCCTGCCAGACTTCCACAAACCCCGACCGTTATGCCGAAGCCATAAACGCACCTGTGACAGCCTTAAACCAGAACTGGATCAACAGCATTTACGGCTATGTGAAAAGTTGGCAGTTATTCAAATGCCCATCGGCGACGAATTTCCTGAGGACTCCCCCACTGACGGACGGAAACCCCACGGCAATCAGCAACAGCTCATACATGGCTAACGGTGTCCTCATTAATTCCTATGGGACATCACGAAAATTGTCGGGCATTCCTAATGCAACCGATATCGTGTTGGTGATGGAAAGTTCCCTGTCCTACTCGTATGCATTAGTCAGGCCGATTCGAACCACAGCAACTTCTGGTTACATTCAATGGAATTACCCCGGAGTGAACGCGCTACATTTCAGTGGAGGAAATCTGGTCTTTGCCGATGGCCATGCGAAATGGCGCATCCAGTCGAGCATTTGTGCTGCCGATTATGGCCTCCGGGCAGACGTTGCCAGTAATGCCTGCGGTTCAGTGGCTTCCACGGCAGCGGCTACAGCCTTGTTCTAAATCCTCCTTACATTGTCTCAACAAGAGAAAAAGCACTCTTATCAATATAATTTCAAACAGGAAAAAACATGTCTTTACGACGCACCTTAATGAGAAATATCGGTCTCGCATCCGCCGGATTAACGGCAATCTCCTTTCTCTGGCAACATTCCATAGCGTTGGCTCAAATTGTAGAGCCTGCCACCGGCATGTTGCTGGATTTGGGGCCTGAAAAAGCCACGCACACCATTAATTCACAAGCACGCCTGGTAGTTCCCCGGCAAAGCGAGGGCTGGGCCGAAATACCGCTTTTTAACAGCTATCCCGCCGATAAATTATTAATCAACAAAAAAGCCCGGTTGCAAGCGCAACATGACGAAAAATTCATTACCTTCGACTTGTCGATGCCGTTCCCGGAAGGTTATGCCCCACCCTCCCCAGCAGAACGCGACTCTCTTGAGATACTGCAGAAATCGGGATTGAAGTTTGAAGTAATATTGCAGCCTGGCCAGACCGGCCCTTATTATTACTACGGCGTTAATTCAGCCGGTACGGTGTATGACGCCAAGGGCGACGACAAGAGTTGGAACGGAAATGCCCGTATTTCTACCAATCTCCAGAAAAATAAATGGGAACTTCAATTACAAATTCCACGCGACGACATCGGCATCTCTGCGAGCGCCGCGCCACTGGGAGCCAGCGTCCTGCTGGAAAATAAAAGCCCTGCTGATACCTTTGTGGTGAGTTGGACGGCAATGAAATCAGAGTTCACCAATCCCCAAACATTCGGCACCATCGAACTCGCAGAAGAAAAGCCGTTCGTGCGTTCAGTCGAATTGCTACCGGTGCAGTACACCGCCACTGGCGCAAAAATGTCGGCCAAATATGCAATCGTTAACCCAAACGCTGCCGACATGACGGTGGGAGATGACGAAACTAAAGTTGACGTTCCGGCAAAGAGTGAAGCAACCCTTACCCAAACAGTACCGCTGTCCTCTCAAAAACTAAGCGGAGTAACGTTTGGCCTGGGCGAAGTCTTCAACTATCACCATCTGGTCCAAAATTTATTGATGCCTGATATCGAGCTGGTAGCGCAAGATCTCACGCGCTTTCGGCTCAACATCCGCAATAAGCCCTTCCTGAGCCAGTACGCATCGAATGTGAAAGTCGCGCTCGACGGCAAAGAGCTTTACAACTCCTCGCTGGCTGGAATCGGCGAGCGAGACTTCCCCATCAAAGGTCTGGCAGTGGGCAATCATAAACTGACAGCAGCTTTCTACTCGCCTGCCAAAACCGAGTTATCAAAGGCAGTCGTTCCTTTTTATGTTTACGCCCCTCCAGAGTTGGATAACGATATTGCAAAATTCGATTTTTCCCGATACTATAAGCCCGTCACCTTTGCCCAGGGCAAACTCAAATCGGCACTGGCTCAGTTCGATCTCTCGGGGGGTGTTTTACCCACTCAAATAGACGTCAACGGTAAATCCATTCTGGCAGCGCCGATTTCGATTCGCTTTAACGGACAGCCTGTAGTCGATAAGTCGCGAACCAGCGTTACTTCGCAGAACAAGAACCGTTTCACTCTCAAATCGAACGGCATAATCGGGAATATCAGAACGCAAATTCAGGCCGAGCACGATTACGACGGCTTTACCTGGTACGATGTCACACTGCGCGGCAACGGTCCTTTGAAATACGGCCCGCTCGAAATCGTCATCCCCCTCAAACTGGCTAAAGATATAGTGGTGATGCGCAGCGGTCCAATCCACGATGTGCAATTAACCAAGACCGGCGTCGCACCCGGCGAGTATGCCAAGCGCTATCAGGGGCGCAGTGAACTATTGGAAGGCGAAACCAACGAGTATCCGCTCACCAATGTTCTCTCGCTCGGCACGGACGAGAACGAAGAATATCGGGGACTGAGTTTCATCACCGAAGGGCCGCGCGGTTGGAACCTGAAAAACTACGACCGCATGTATAATGTGCAGCGTGATAATGCTGGCAACGTGACGCTGACAGTTCGGGTGAGTGATGGTGCTACCGCCTGGACACGTGATGAAATCAAATTTTCATTCGGCCTTCAGCCTTTCCCGATGCGGACATATCCGCA
>DAITOV010000055.1:0-19024 GCA_036833945.1 Abditibacteriia bacterium | reverse complement strand
CAGCGACGGACCAGATTCACGCACCCGGTTCGCCAATTCGGTGGCCGTGACCGTGCTGTTAACCAACCCACCTAAAAAGCCGGTAAAGACGATGCCCCGCTTTCCGTACAGCTTCCAGCAGATATAGTTCACAAAGCCGATACCGGCGATAAGTATGATGGTTGTCCAGCTTCCACGTGCATCGATCAAACCCCAGGGATCGACAGCTTCAGCGGGGAGGAGAGGATAAACAATGAAGGTGAGAATACCCAGCAGGATGGCGGAGCGAAGTTCAACATCGGTCAACCCAATTGCAAAATCCGTGATGCGCTCTTTCCATGTCAGCAAAGAGGCAGCAGTAATGGCAACCACAACAGGCGTGAGTTCATGCCCCTTGCCGCATAAAATGCCGATGAAGCCGGTGAGCATCAATGCCGCCGAAGTGGTCAACTCAATGCTTTGGTGGGTACGCAGGCGCTGCCAGTTGAGAAAGAACAGAGGAATACTCAGCAAGCCCAGGCTGGTCAGTGCATAGGCATCGCCTAACAAACCACCCAAGCAGCCCATCAGGCAGGTGAAGGCGAATGCGCGCAACCCTGCTTCTTTACCACGCCGTTGACGCTCCAGGCCAACGAAAAGTCCCAACGCTAACGCTAATGTCAAACGGCTCAATATAAGGAAGTGAGGCCATTGAGCGGTCAGGGAAACGTCCATAGAAGAATTACGAACCTTAATTTATGAGTATTGGCTTAACGAAATAATTACGAGAAAAAGACAACTTCGCCTTAGGACAATATCTCTCTCATGTTAAAGAAAGGTTAAATCTTTACTCGCGTAGGTAAAGAAAATGCGGCAAGCAAAAAAAACCTGCCGTCTCAAGTGCAGGAGAGACGGCAGGTGGAGTTCGGAACGAAACTTAATTCACAATCAATCAATGAAAATCGAAGTCGCCGTAAAGTGTCTGGATGTAGTTGATCTGCGCGTAGCGTGAAACCAGGGTGCGGTGGGCCATCATGATCCAGCCTGCCAACGACATGGTGACGCCGCCATGCATGGGCATGGTGACATCCTGGGCGAGTTCTTCTTCACTGAGTTCTTCGATGGCCGCCAGCAGCTTCTCGATGCCTTCATTAAGCTGTTGCAAAGCAAATTCCCTGGTCCAACCGGCGCGTTCGTTCGACCAGCCGTGGAACATTTCGCGAGTGGGTTTGGCTTCGCCGCGCGTGCGGGCGACATCGGTGGCAAAGCCCAGGGTTTGTGCGGTTTCGCCCAATAAATCGATGATAGGACGACCGTTATCGAGCGGACGCCATGCCAGCTTGTCTTCGGGGACGGCTTCGACGGTGCGCACTAACTGTTTGTGGGAATCCTGGAGTAATGTAATGAGGGTCGGTTTGTTCATTAGAAATTAAATTAACTGTTTTGATAGATCTGCAACGCAGCGCGCAGCCCCAGTTCGTAGCTGTTGGGGCCAAAACCCGCGATGGTGCCCACACACACTTCGGAAATGACACTCTTGTGACGCCATTCTTCCGGCCTGGCGGCGGTGTTGGAAAGATGCACTTCGATAACCGGTTTCTTGATGGCGGCAATCGCATCGCGCAAAGCGTAGGAGTAGTGCGTGAACGCTCCGGCGTTGAGCACCACGGCATCGGCATCGGTGCCGTGCAACAAATCAAGCAAGGTGCCTTCGTAGTTGCTCTGCTCGGCAATCACTTCGATACCCAACTGGTTGCCCAGTTCGATCAGCGAATTATTGATGCTGTCCAAAGTTTGGTTGCCGTAGATGCCCGGCTCGCGGGTGCCGAGCAAATTCAAATTCGGGCCGTGTAAAACTAAAATTCTCATGCTTTTTCTCCGTGAGCAAGACCGTCTTCGGCGTGTCGCCGCAATATGATGATTAAAAAGCCATAGGCGGCTACAACACAACCGGCTTTAAACCACACCGGTTGCTCTAAACCGAACGGACGCAATGCCAAGTTTAAAAGATTATTCTGCTGCGCTCCGACTCCAGCCAGGCATAGCAGTATGACGGCGATCAGCGCCAACGCACACCAGCGCGCCATCAAATTTTTAGCAGGCTTTTCGCTTCCTGCCCATTTCCAGACGGCGTGAGCATAGAAGAGAACGGCAGCCAACACTACGCCGTCGTAACTGCGATGATAAAACGCCGTCAGCGAGAGAAGCAGCATCGCAGCCACACCGCCGCCGAATACGAACTGCGTTTCCCGGCCCCACTGCGGGCGAAGTGCCCACCAGAAGAGTGCCATGAGTAAAATGACGACCACAGGCTTGGCAACGGCCATATTGCTATTTAACAGTAGCGCTTCCAAATCGAGCCGGATGATCGCTGTGGTCAACGGATCGTTGATGCCGCCAGATGCAAACGACAGTTCCAGCGCGCGTTGATAGCTGTCCTTGAAATTGATGCCTTGCATCTGCAGCCGTGCGATGCCGATCAGGTTCAGCACGGCGTAGGCCAGGCCCACCAACAAGAAAGCGCGGCGCGTGCGCCACTCACCTCGCACAAAGAGATAGGCCAATAACGGCAAGCAAAGCGTGGGTTTCACCATTGCAAATAGCGCGCAGATTCCACCACCGCGAAAACGCTGCTGGTAGAAAAAGTGAGCGGTGGCTAACGCGCACACCAGCATCGGCAAGGCGATTTGCCCCAGGCGCAAGCATTGCCAGGTCGGCGGTAAAAATGCGATGAAGAACGAAGCCAGCCACAGCAGCCGGGGCGAGGGTTCGCCCCAAAACCGCAGCATGAGAAACGCCACTAATGGAATGGAAACGATATTGACTACCAGCATCAACGCCCAGAACGCAGGCCACGGCAACAGCGCTGGCAGGGCAAACAGTACGGAAGTGATCGGCGGATGAGTGAGCAGGTACGTCAACTGGTCGGACGGCCCGTCGTCGGGGGCGTGTTCCGCTACCAGTGCTTGTTCGGTGACCGGATTGTAGGGATCGCCGCCTTCGAGAAACGCTTTTCCGGAGATATAGAAAATCTTGGCGTCGATAGAAGCGTTATAGGAGTAGCGCAACACCGGCGCATAAAGCAATAACAACACCAGCGCAATAAGCGCTGGTGTTGCCAGGGTTCGCCACAGGTTTGTGCTCTGCGTTTGTCTCAAGAAGCGTCCTTTATCCCGGCAGGAATTTTCTCTTGCAGGCTTTTGAACTTCGCTTCGAGTTGATCGAATTCTTGCACGCGCTCCTCATTAGCGCCACCGGCTACTCCGGTTTCCACTTCGTTGCGACGCGGTTCGTGGGCGCGTGCCAACTCAATTTGCGCCAGTCCCTGTTCGATGAATTTCTGTGCCTGTGCAAACTGCTTTTGCAGGGTATCGCGCTCGGCCAATTTTGCAAACGCCCGCATGTAGTTCAAATCGACCATTTCCTCGACGGCGCGATATTTACCGTAAGGCTTATCGACTAATGCGGCGACATATTCGTAGTCTTCCCAGCCGCGCTTATCACCTTTTTTGAGCAGCCACTCGCCGCGCCCCAGGCGAATCGTGGTATCGTTGGGATCTAACGCAACGGCTTGCGCCAGGGCTTGTTCGACCCGCATATCTTCGTGTTCGTGCGCTTTGATGAACGCGACATCGAACCAGTTCAAAGCCCGTGTGCTTTGTAAATCAGCCGCTTTCTTATAGGCATCGTGCGAACTTTCGCCCAGCGATTCTTGTATGATGGCGAGATTTGTCTGCAAACGCGCACTGAGCGCATCGGCCTTGGTCGCTTCACGCGCCCGTTCCAACGCCGTGCTCGCCATGCTACGCGACATGAGTTCTCGCGACTCGGTGCGTAAATCCTCACCAGCTTGCGCATTCTGGTAAACCCACGAACCAAACGCCAACGGCAGAGCGGTCAGCAAGAGCGGCCAGTGAATCGCCGATTTCGCTTCCTTCTCACCAGCCTCCAGCCCCCAGCCCCCAGCCTCCAGAACAGCCAGCACCAACATCAGCAACACACCGATGGAAACAATGCCCCATCCCGAATCAGTCAGGTTATGAACAAAGAAGGCCGTCAAAGCCCCCAATGCCCCGGCGGCTACCGGCCAGTGGCTGGTGCGCAAGGCTTTCCAGCCGTTGGCGAATGCCAATCCACACGCCGCCAAGAGGAGCAGTAGCGCCGGAAAACCGCTTTCGGCGGCAATTTGCAACCAGCTTTGATGAGCCGAGCGGGTGTAGCCGATATTGGCAAACTGAGTAAAGGCCGAAGGAAAACTACCGGCTCCCCAGCCATTGAGCGGACGCGCCTGGGCCATTTTCAGCGTGGCATCCCAGATATAAACGCGAAACATGGTGGAATTGTCGTTTTCCAGGTTGGTGGAGAGGCGCGGCAGAATGGTTTGCGAGAAGAGCGCCCCGCCAACTAAGATCACGAGCAGCGCAATCGCCGCCACTACCGGCATGCGGTTACGCAATGCCGCACCAACCCGCTCGCCTTTGGCTCGCACCACGGCAATGGCTAATACCAAGCCACCGCATAAGGCCGCCAGTAGGCCGCCTTTGCTGGAGGTAACAAACAAACCAAGAAACAGAATGAAAAGAACAATTGCTCCGCCGACAACGGCCTGTTTGCCCTGACGGCGAAACAAAAGCAAAGCACCCGCTGTGAGCGGCAACAGCATGGCGCTATAATTGGCAAAAAGATTGGGGTTGAAGAAAGCACTGAACTGGCGGGTAACCCGTGTCGTGGCGAACCCATAAATGGCAGGCAGGCAAATCAGCGCCCCTCCGATAATGGCTGCGCCCAACAACCAGGCCAGGCGGGAGGGAGCATGAGACGGCGAGTGCAGTAGGCTGCGCGCGAAAAAGAAACAGGCAATGATGCCGCCCACACGGGCAAGTTCCAGCACCGAATCGTGCAAGTAAACCGTAGTGCCCACCGATATCGCGCACCAGGCGAAGAAAAGTAGCAACACTAACGCCAAACGAGAACGGGGCGGAGCCGCTTGCGTGGTAGGTTCGAGCGCCAGCAACACGCTCACACACGCTACCAGTGCCAGGAACAAAGAGTTCTGCCAGTATTGGTAGGTCGTAGGCCAAAAACCGGAGAAGAGATAGGGCGCAATCAGGAGAATCAATGCAAAAAGCCCAAACGCCCCCACCCCTGCCCACGACTCAAACCCCAGCGGAAACGCCGTCTCGTCATTAACGACCGGTTTGTTCGGCAGCGAACCCGCAGTTTTGCGTGCTGTTTTCTGTTTAGTCACAACCGGAGTTTACAACCGAAATTCATCATTCAGCATTCACCGTCTCCAATTGCCGTTCACAACCAGCCTTTGCGCTTGAAATTGGCATACAGCCCCAGCACCACAACAAGCATAAAGCCCAGCACGCCATAGTAACCATATTTCAATTCCAACTCGGGCATGTGCTGGAAGTTCATGCCGTAGATGGCCGCGATGAGATTAGGCACCAGCAAAATGATGGAAGCCGAAGTCAGCGTCTTCATGATGGCGTTCATGCGGTTGCTCTCCACTGCCAGGAAGGCATCGAGCGCGCCGCTGAGCACGTCGCGGAAGGTATCGGTCATATCGACGATACGGGTGATATGATCGTAGAGATCCTGAAAATAGGCAAAATGCCCGGCATCGGTATCAGCATCGCGGCGCAGCAAAATATTCACCACGTCGCGCATCGGCCCGGCAACATGGCGAATTTGCAGCAGGTCGCGCTTGAGGGCAAAAATTTCTCCGGTGATCTTCTGGTCATCGTTTTGGCGTTTCTCGAACAGGCGATTCTCTATTTTGTCGATGCGTTCATCGAGCGCTTCGAGTGCGGGAAAGTAATCGTCTAAAACTTCATCCATCAACTCATAAAGCAGATAGGCCGGGCCGGTTTTCATGAGTTGCGGATGCTTTTGCCAGCGTGCCCGTAAATCCTCAAATGGCTGCACCGGCGTTTCGTGGAGAGTCACCACGAAATCGGGGCCGACGATGCAATCGATTTCCACCAGTTCAAAATCGGCGCGGCCAACGTGTTTCTGCACGGCAGCCCAGTCGATGGTGTAGAACACCAGATAAGCGTAATCGCCGTAATCGTGATACTTCGGGCGAGCGCGCCTTTCACGTAAATCATCTAAGACCATTTCGTGGAGATGAAATCGCTGGGCCAACAGGCCATAGTCTTCTTCGGTGGGTGCCACCACATCGACCCACATGAATTCGCCTTCTTTGCAACGGGTATGGCCGTTATGCAAAGAGCCGGGCACTTCATTTTCCTGGTTGCCGTCAGCCGGAGCCGAACCTAAAAGTTCCTCTCGTTTTAATGGCCTGAGTTCGTTACGGTTGATATGATAAAGAAACGCGCTTAGCATTATGGTTGATTAATGATAATTATAGGTGAACCTGCATTGCGCTGCGGCGTCATTGACGCCAGGACTCTGTGAAAGAATTCACAGGCAACAGGAGTAGAGGAGTACGCTGATGGCGACTTTGGAATTGCAGGGCGAATTGAAGACGACGTTTAACAAGTTGCACCAGACCGAAGAGGGTGCCTGGGTTGGGCATATTTCCGAGGCAAACGGCGCACTGTTGCAGCCGCCCTTGCCCCAGAAATATCTCGATATGACTGCCGACGAATTGGCAGTCGGTATTGCGCGCGCGAAAGAAGTGCTCGGTTCGCGTCTGGTGATTCTGGGCCACCACTACCAGCGCGAAGACGTGATTCAGTGGGCCGATTTCCGGGGCGACTCTTTCAAGCTCTGTAAAGACGCTGCGGCACGCCCCGACGCCGATTTCATCATCTTCTGCGGCGTGCACTTTATGGCCGAAAGTGCCGATATTTTGAGCGCACCGCACCAGAAAGTGATTCTGCCCGACTTGCACGCCGGTTGTTCGATGGCCGATATGGCCGATATCGACCAGGTGGAAGAAGCCTGGGAATCGCTCCAAGAAGTGTGTGGCGATGAGAAGATCATCCCCATTACCTACATGAACTCGGCCGCCAACCTGAAGGCGTTCGTAGGCCGCAACGGTGGCGCGGTGTGTACTTCGAGCAACGCCGAGAAAATCATGAGCTGGGCTTTGCGTCCCGTCGAAGAAGGCGGCGCGGGTGGCACCAAGCTCTTGTTCTTCCCCGACCAGCATCTGGGCCGCAACACTGCGATTCTGGAAATGGATTTCACCGAGGAAGACTGCGTAGTGTGGGACCCGGCCGAAGACTTGGGCGGCAACGACGAAGCCACCTTGCGCCGCGCGCCCATCCTGCTGTGGAAAGGCCACTGCTCAGTCCACGGTACCTTCTTGCCGATTCACATCAAGAATGTGCGTGAGCGCTATCCCGGCATCCAGGTCATCGTGCATCCTGAATGCATTCACGAAGTGGTGAAAGACAGTGACGATTACGGCTCGACCGAGAAAATCCGCAACCTCGTGGCCGCCGCGCCGGTGGGAGCGACCATCGCGATCGGCACCGAAATCAACCTGGTCAGCCGCCTGGCGATTGAGTATCCCGATAAAACCGTGATCTCGCTCAACCCCAACGTATGCGTGTGCTCGACCATGTATCGCGTCGATTCCCCGCACTTGCTGTGGGCGATGGAAAACCTCATCAACGGCAAAGTGGTGAACCAGATCGTGGTTCCCGAACCAATTGCCGGTGAAGCCAAGCTGGCGCTCCAGCGCATGCTGGACCATGCCTAATACCAATCCTGGAAATGAACCTCCTCCTATTGTGACCAGGAAAACAGAATGTAGGAAACAGGAAACCTATTCTTGAAATAAGCATTTTGGTTTTATCCTGAACAAGAAGCTGTGTACTGGATCCCCGCGTTCGCGAGGATGACGGGCGTGGGATGCTTACGGTAGCCATCAAAGTCCGGTTACCTTCCTGTTTCCTGTATTCTATCTACTGTCTACCTGCTGCAGAGGAAGATAATATCTGGGATTGGTATAAAAGCAAGACGACGAAAAACATAAAGGCGTTACCCGTTGAATTTGGGTAACGCCTTTGTGCTTGGGAAAAAGAGTTATTGCATGAGAGGCGCAGCTTCAATCGGCACATATAAAAACGGCCGCCGGAAGATGCCACCCATGTGATGCGGATTGTTGATACGCAACGTGACGGTGTTTTCGCCCGGCTGCACCGCTCCACTGAGATCGACATCCCATTCAAATTTGTAATCGTTGTTCCACCATACTCCCTGTAAGGGCCGATGCGCGACCAGGTAACCGTTGATATAGAGCCAGGCTTCATTGAAGAGGCCGGGCAACATCAGGTTGAGCTTGCCCTTGGCCTGGTCTGCGCTCAGGTTAAAGCTGGTGCGATACCAGCCGAAGCCGGTGAAGCCCTGATAATCGGGAAAACGCACGCCCTGCGCCTGGATATAGAGATTAGTATCGAGCATCTCCCATTGCGTGGCGGGGTAATCCTTACGATTATGAATGGTGAGCTTGTTTTTATTGGCGTTCCAGTAGCTCAGATCGATAGGTTTCTGCGCCCAACCCGAAGCCAGACCCGTATCGTTGGGGTCGCGGCGAAACGCCCATTGCTGGGGTAGCTTCTGGATGAGCTTGCCTTTTTCACCGTTGAACAACTTATTGAGTTCTCGATATTGGGCCACTTCGCCATCCCACCAGGCGGTGCCGGTTTCCAGTTTGGTGGTAGTGAAAAGCGGGTTCATGGCGGTTAATTCCTGGCGCGCTTTGAGGCCACGCTCACCGAATTTCACGGCCGCTGCATAATCGCCCTGTGTCGCAGCCTCTTGCACCATACCCACGTAATTTTCGATTACTCCCAGGCTGAGCCGAGTGAATTTCAAACGTTCGAGGTATAACCGTTCATTACGCGAGAGCTGCGATTTATTCTCCAGCGGTTTGAGTGCCGTATCTGCCTGCGCCAGGTGCGATTTGAGCCTGGTTACTAACGCCGGAGTGTAGATCGTGGGGATAATAAAATACTCGTGCTCGGTGGCAATGGTTTTCTGGCAGGCATCGTAGATGGCGCTCCAGTAGGCTTTCATCGGGCGCGCCGCCGGGCCGTAGAAGTTCGGGTAAAACTCATCCAGCATGGCATCGACATCGGCATCCGGGTTCCACATCAACTGGCCACGGAAATAGAGGTTCAGAAAAATGGTCGCGTAAGCACCACGGCTTTCGGTATCGATGCCCAGCACACCGGCCTTGCGGTAATGCTGCACGTCGCGCCGGAAAACGAAATGCGATGGATTGGGCACGTCGCGCCACACCAAATTGCCCAGGTCGTAGTCGTAAATCACCACGCGGCCATCCATCACCTGAGACCAACGGTAAACCATTTCGCGGTATTCCTGGCGAGGCGGCGAGTTGGGGTCGTCCATATGGTGATTGGGGTCAATATCAATGGGAGCCAGATACGCCACCAGGGATTTCTCGCCCTTGATATTGCGCTGGGGCGGAATGGTGAGGTTGGTGTAAGCCAGGAAACCGATTTTGGCTTTACTTTGAGGGTGCTTGTCCTGCAAAATCTTCGCGACGTTATTGTAGAAGACCATAAACGGCTCGGTCATCGAAGGCAGCATGAAGTATTTGTCGTAAAACCCGGCTTTGAGCTTTTCTTCGGCTGCGTCGTCTGAACGATAAATGCCATCTTCCATACCCAGCGAGAAATATTTGCTCTCAGCAAATTGCCGTTCCACCTGCCCGGCGACATGCGCAGCGGTTTTAGGATCGGAATAGGGAATTTCATCGTGCTTCTTGCCCTCGGGCACAATCCCTTTCACATATTCGGCAATGGTGTGCTGCGAGGGCACGATCTCGTCATTGAACAGATTACGCCTGGCAAACTCATCGCGACCTGTCGCATCGGCATTCCAGGCCAGCCAGAATTTACGCACCTCGAATGGCGGGGCATATGCATAATTCAGTTTACCGATGCTCAAAGTAGAATGTGTAGGTACATGCTCACCGAATTCGGTCGGTAAGTACCATCGGCAGCCCCACTGTTGCAACAACCAGGAGACGGCATAGTAATGGGAATCGTCGTTATTGCCCGCCAGGAACACGCGGTTGCCGGTGCGCCTTGCCACAATGGCATCGGCGCGCAATACCGGATTCTTTTTAGCTACTTTATAGAGAGCACTTTGGAGGTTGTTATCGGCCTGCAAAGCAGCCTTGCCGATGAAGACAACCGGCTCTTTCGATTGAAGCGCAGTGGCGATAGTTTCGGGAGTAGCGGCAATTTGTGGCCTGGCACCACTCATCAATTCGATATATTTTTGCAGATCGAGTGCAGCTTGTTTTTCCCAACGCCTGGCCTTTGGTTCTTTATGGACATCGGGCGCAACTACAATTATTGCATTCGTATGTGCATTGCGCGTAATTATCAGATTCACAGCATCTGGTTGTCCTGCGGCTTGTGCAACACCATGTGTCAGATAAAAGAGGAGAAAAGAAAAGAGGAGAAGGCTTCGTGCCATAAGTTAACATTCCTGCTTCAAACAATATGAATTCGAATGAAAGATTGTAGTCAATAACAATTCAAATACCGTTACTCTATGGCAGCAGTAATTTGCGGCAGAATACCGGTTGCCCCCACGCTCCAACTACGCCATTTAATTGATGGCCCGTCGACTGTAGTAGGCGGCTCGGCAGCAACACTGCAATTACTCACCTCGAGATACCATTTTTTAGCTGCGCCTTCACCAAATTGTTCCTTAAAATGACTTCCTATGAAATTTGCATTCTTGAAATTCGCATGAAACCCACCCTCCGCCAGTGCAGCATTTTTGTGCATAAAGCCGCACCCCCTAAAGGTGATTCGCTGTTTGGCATTTGCAACCGCCCACACACTTTTACTGGTGTTGGCAATAAAATCACAATCCTCCAACAGAACATTCTCCAAGTTGCCACTTACCTCGAGAAGTAAACCGTTGTTAGGATTACGATAGACCTTACCGTTACTCCAGGGTCTATCTTCAAAAATACAACGTTTCCAACGGGTGGCCAGGGCAGGGTCAGGAGAACCAAAGGCGCGAATAGCGCTGCCATAAATCCTGCAATCTTCAAATTGAAGTCCCGGTTTATTAGACCATGTGCTCCAACTGGTTGTGCCCCAGAAAAGACAGTCCTTGAATTTGGCATATCCCCCGCTGCCCGAATCCGACACCAGTCCAGGGCCAGTATTATTGATGAATTGGCACTCTTCGAAATAACCGTCACGCGTAACCGAATCTTCGGCTTCGATATCAAGCCCGGCCCCAGGTGCCGATGCTAACGGCACATTATTATTGAGGGCACGTCCGGTATGATTGAACTGGCTGCGATAAACCTTTAAACCGCGTCCGCCGACCCAGGACAAACCTTGACGCCCGTTATATTCAAACTGACAATCCGTCAGCGTATGCGGAGCCGCACTATCTTCCTCTGTCAAGCCGGGATAGCCGATGAGAAGCCCATCAAGCGCATGATGATGGGCATTCACCTTGTCTAGCCAAACATCACTGTTTTTAATAAGCCGAATGCCATAGGCAAAGAGCTGCCGGCCCATATCTCCCCAGAATCCGCCCAGCGCCAGGTTGCTCAAATTGCCATCCAGTTCCAGGTTGCGGATGACCACGTTCCGGCTGGCTTCGATATTAATCATGCTGCCAAGCGTAGCCGGGTATTCGCCTTTCATAAAAGGCATCTTCGGAGGGTGATAGGGTTCTCCGGTTTTATTATCGAAAGAGCCATAGCGCAATCCATCGGCCATTTTGAGAATGGCATTGTTACCTTCGATTAAGAGGCCGTTGACGCTTTTCACCTCAAATATCGGGGCCGTTATATAATAACGAGGCTGACCGGCCTCCTGGAACTGCTTGCCTACGATGTATGTCCCTTCTGGAATGATCAGAGTGCCGCCGCCTTTTTGTTGAATCAACTGTGAGGCCTTGTAAAAAGCATCCGTGTCGTTCGTAATGCCGTCGCCTTTGGCACCGCAATCTTCCTTGACATCAATTTTTACCTTTGAAACCACCACGGGAAGATTTATGTTGGGGAGTGAAGGTGCGGATGGTGCTTGTGCCTGCAACCTGAAAGCCAAGAAACAAACCAACACAAGACCTAAAATTAATGTAACACCTAGTTTTTTTATCATTATTCAATTCCAATTGTGATGTTGACTTAAGCTTGGGACGACTGCACAAGACAAGGGGATAATGAGGTTTAGTGGACGACAAAACGAATGTCGTTGGTTAACCCTGTGGCAGTATCGACCGTGGGAGGATTGAGTAGAAAATATCTGCTTGTAACCTCAAACTTGACGAGAGGTACACTCTTACGTGCAAGCCATTTCACATGCCCATCGGCATATGCATAATTGTCGCCTTCCAGATGGCGCCCCCGGCGGGACTTGGGAGTGCCGTCTTTCAACCCTGGGCGCATACCATCGCGATCGAAAAAGGTAGCCGAGACCATACCGGGAAAACCAGCAGCTTCTAACGTGGCGCCACTTGTCCCGTCTCCAGATGCATGCATGTCCCACAGTAAAAATACTTCAGAGGGAGTAAGGATGCTGGATAACGGGAGGCGAAAAGTCGAGGTGGCGTCAGCATCGTTCCCGCCGAATTGATAATTATAATAATAGTGCACACTATCAGTACTGCCCCATGTGCCGTACTGGAATACCGTGGCAACAGGCTCACGTGCCGCCTCACTGGGGCAAATCCAAAGCTGCTTATTCTTGAGATACGAATCTACCGCCGCAAAATAGGAGATCCGCCTCGTATTCGCTGGGGGCAACAATTTTGTAAAACTGGCGGGATAGCGTTCGTCGTAATCTTGCGCGTATTGCATGAAGCCAAGGCCAATTTGCTTCAAGTTACTCATACAGTTCGAACGCCGCGCATTCTCTCGTGCCCGCGCAAAGACCGGAAATAATATCGCCGCCAGTATCGATATTATTGCTATAACCACTAACAATTCTATCAGTGTAAAAGCGCTCCGCCATTGCAATCTGCCCTGTCTTTTCATAGACCCACCTTGATTCATACATGTAATAACATACGCCTCTCCTGTTATACCCCGCTGGCTATCACCATAAACCTTTTTCTCATCGTAAATACTTGATTAAATTGACCAATTTGATCAATCTGCTCATCAAGCAGCTATTTCTTTGCGGCGACGATCACGATACTTACGTGGAGCAATGCCATTTGCACCACGAAAAGCCCGGCTGAAATGAGCCAAATCACTGTAACCCACCAGTACCATGACCTCTTTGATTGAATAATGAGGGGCATCATACAGAATTTGACGTGCCGATTCCATGCGTAACTGAATCAAATACTGCATCACACTTACCCCCAAATTCCGGCGAAAAATGCGGTTTAAATGGGATATGGAAAGCTCTGCCCGGTCTGCAATCTGTGAGAGCGAGAGGGGTTCTCGCAGATGGACGTGCATATACTCGTGCAAATCACTCAGCAACACGGTATCACGCGCTGTTCCTACAAACGCTTTATTCAAAGGCGGTGAGGACCAGGTTGTGTTGGCAATAACCGGGCGCTCTACCGCTAAATGCCGTTTCATTCGCCCCAGGATAATCTCTAATTGCGCCTGTGCAAACGATGCTCCATCTGGAGAGGGATGACGCAGTTCGTCATACAAAATCCTCTCCGCTTCGATGAGCAAAGAGTCTTTAATCATAAGGGGATGGGACAACTGATAATCTTGGCCCTCCCGAACGCCAAAGTTACATAACGCTTCGCCGGGCATCAAATGCATAAACATCATAGCGGCGCGTTCGTGGCAGGGCTCGGCACGCTCCCAAAACATATGTTTCGCGTTGGAATACGGCACACCGGAAGGGAAAAGAATGAATGCGGGAGCGCGAAGTGAGACAATCCAACACCCCGTCCGGGCCTCCTGCCCGGTTAATTTGAGCGTGGCCGCCATTTCTTCGGTGACTCCAATCCGAAAATCGGCCTCGCCCTCGGCTAAATAAATGAGATAGACCCACTCCGTCGCGTTGACGCAGGCATGCTCCCAATGCTGCACCATTTCACCGGTCGCTTTGTTGCTCTGCAAAAGTTCTATGGGCAGAGGACGCAACTTTACTGACGGAGAAAACTGAAATGGCGGTTGGCCCAGGACTAATGCCGGAGTAGCCTCTGAAGAACTATCGAGAAGACGAAGGCCTTGGTCGAACAGGTTCAACAACTGCTTGCGAATAGAAGAAGCCGTCATCATATTTCAATTCACCTCCCACCTATAAAAATTGCGACCTATTACGGATTTATTACCCGCGCCCTGTAATTATGACCGAGATTTACCCACAATTGGGAATAGCGAGATGCTGCCTGTAGCATCTCGCTATTATCGGCCCAACAGATTTTTAATTGGTGACGTGAATTTCGCTGCTTCTCATCGCGGCGATGGATGCGACTGTAGGTGGCGCGCACTTATACTCGGCGTTTTGCGCGTGGTAAATCTCAGTGAGTTCTTCAAGAGCGCGCTCGCACAACTCGTTGCCCCAAAAACCTTGGGTGGGTTCCAACTGTGCGTCGATAAGTGCGCGCAAGTAGAGAATACGCCAGCGCCACGAAGCTTTCGTCGCATCACTCAATTTTTCGTTGGCATTCTGCATTTTCTGCAATGCCAAATGCGCATCGCCGGGAAACTCCATCGCAATGCGAGCCGAGCGCTGGAAATACTGATTGATCATCCAGTAGTGATTATGATTTTCCTCCAGGATTGCGACTGCTTCTAGCACTTCTTCTTCCACATCGGGTGAAAATTCATAGGCAATATACTCGCGCAGAATCGATTCGGCCGAGAGTTGCGGGTCGCCATACCACTGGAGCCACAACACTTTATTCAAGTCTTCATAGATACCTTCAGAATAAGTGAAACCGCCGGAAATGTGCGTTTTGACCCGCTCGAAAAGTCCGGCAAAACGTTTGGCGAGCGGGTTTGCTCCAAAACCGCCCCACGGATACATTCCCCACATACTAATCTCGGGGAAGTTCAGCAAAGGCAAGCTGCCGGGAACCCCTTGTTCCAATGGGAATGTGGGAAACGTGGTGTGCGAATCGGCCTGGATGTAATCGCACCAATCGGGTTTGACACGAAAAGCCTGGGCCAGGCCCGACCATTCCCCCTGGTCTTTTCCGTAGTCGTAAAGCCAGGTGCTAAGAACGATTTTGACCTGTGGAAAGCGAAGACGGGTGTGCCGGGCCTTGGCCTCTACAATTTTCAGATAGCCGTTGGCTCCCCACGGCTTACACTGCTCACAGGCACAGCCGCCCTGATCGTAAGGGCCAAAGACCAAATAATCAGGTGAAACCTCGACAAAAGCCTGGAGCACCTCATCGTGCCACTGCAGCATCAATTCGGTAGCACCGCTTTTGTTCGGACACAGCTCGACATCATACACGGCACGCCCGGTGCGGAAATCGGCACGCATCTCCTCCGGGCTGTCGGCATAGGCTTCGTTGCCCAACTGCACCAGAGCAACACGCACCCCGATTGCCTTGGCCGCTGTAAGAATGGCCCGTAAGCGCTCGATCATCGCTTGAGCCGCAGGGTCTTGAATGCCGGTGTAGTGGTGCATATCGAACCACACCTGCAACGTGTTCATACCCCAGAGCGCCAGGTCTTCGACATACTGGTTGATTTCTTCGACTGGCGCATCGTGATAATAGTTGTGAAAATGCGAAGCGAAGTAAATGCCGCGAATGGCTGGTGTTTCACACCGTTCTTCCTTGATTAAAGCGCGAGGAGTATGAAGACCACTCTCCTCAAACCGGCACGTTCTGAGGAAGTGACCAAGCCCGTGCATCAGCCCCATTTGGTCGCCGGCAGACAACGTGGTCTGATTGTCACCGAAGACCAGGCAAAACGACTCCGGGCCATGCTGCGCATCCAGCGACAGCGATAATGTGAGCGAACTGCCGTCCTTATCTTGTTCTTGCTTCTGCACAAGCGCACCGCTACGCGCTGCCACATGCCGCTGCACGATCTGGAACACCCGTTCCCCCTGCGGCAGCTTTTCCAGACCGGCAAGAACCAGTGATGAAGTAAAAAATGTATCCATGGGCATAATTAAAGGAAAACTCCTGACAAGAACGAGGTTTCCGGCATATTTTTATTTTTGCCGAAAACCTCATTTCATAAAGCATTCAAAACTTTTCAGGGAAACGACATGTTGACTTGAACAACGACTACCCTCGAAGGGTTACTGTGCTTCGGGATACCATAATCTCCAATTGGAAACTGAAGAAACCGAAGCTGGAACTTTATAAAGCGCATTGAAGCTCATTGTCTTTACATGCCCATCGGCAAAAGCGACATTCGCCATACTCAAATGGCGGGCGGCAGGCCCAGCAGGCTCGAATCCGTTCCAGACACGATAACTACCAGCGGGAACTGGTGCTGTGACGCAATCGAAAAACACACTAAACCACCCACGACCGGGATAGTCGGTTCCTGTTCCTGCCGTCGCGTTCGGCGTGTGCCCCAGGCTGACATTAGCAACTGTGCCTAAAGTGGTATCGGCCAATACCAACGTCTCTGCTGGGTGTGTTAACTGTGAATCCGTCAAAAAACCCACCAGTGGGTTCATGCCATATGCGGTTTCACGCCCATAGGGTTCTGTCGGATTAGGACTACTCGAAGTGCTCACCGTCGATGCGGCCAGCGTACTCTGGTTCGAAAAGCTGGGGCACTGGAATATCTGGGCGCTTTTGATGTAGGGTATCATGAGCTGCGGCCAATACCAGGCCGCCCCACTGGAAGTTTGCGGATATACATATAATGGCAGCATACGCTCATCGTAATCCTGCTTATATTGCAAAGCTCCCATACTCATTTGCTTGAGGTTACTCTGGCAACTGGCGCGGCGGGCGTTCTCGCGTGCCCGCGCAAAGACGGGAAACAAAATCGCAGCCAGAATAGCGATGATAGCAATTACGACAAGTAATTCTATGAGTGTAAATGCCTGATTCCTTTTCAAAGTCCTCATGATATCTCCCTCGGCAATGTGAATAATGGATGGTGTGTTCTCATTATACCCCGCCCATGTTTACACTAAACCTAATACCTCTGAAAATAATTGCCTGAAATCGTCATTAGGCTGATTTTATGCAATTAATATCAACTTCTTTTCTCTGCTGTTCACGGTAGGCTCGCGGCGAAATGCCATGAGCCTTACTAAAAACCCGGCTAAAATGCGCCGCTTCGTTGTAACCGACCAAGGCCATCACCTCTTTGATGGAGAGATGAGGAAATGTGGCAATAGTCAGCTTTGCCGATTCCAGCCGTAACTGAATGATGTACTGCATGACGGTTACTCCAAGATTCTTATAAAAAATGCGGTTGAGCTGTGAGACGGAGAGGTCGGCACGAGCTGCAATTTGAGCCAGGCTTAAAGGCTCCCGGAGATGGATGGAAATGTATTCATGCAATTCACTCAGCAATGCCACATCGCGCGCTGCGCCACTAAACGATTTATTGAGAGGCGGAGCCGCCCAACTCGTGCTGGCAATGATGGATGGATCGGTTGCCAGGCGTCGTTTGAAGCGCAGCAAAATGGTTTGCAACTGCGTGCGAGCTACCGTCTCCCAGTCTGGGGCCTGAGTACGCAATTCGTTATACAAAATGCGCTGCGCGTCCATCAGGAAATTATCCTTAACGAGTAGGGACTGCGATATCTGATAGTGCCCTTTTTCCCGCACACTGAAATGACTCAGGGCTTCGGTCGGTATCAAATTCATGGAAACGAGAACCATACGCTCTTCGGGCGCTTCCAGACGTTCCCAGTAAGCCCGTGTTCCACTGGAATAGGGTATGCCGGGCGGAAACAAAATATATGCCGGAGCCTTCAGTGAAACAACCCAACAGCCGCAATCGGCATCCAGCCCGCTGGCTTTCACGCTTTGCACCATTTTTTGCGTAATACCAATGCGAAAATCGGCTTCCCCTTCAGCAAGATAAAGGAGATACGGCCATATTGTGGAATTGACTTCGGCGTGTTCCCAGTGGTGCATAACCTCGCCCGCAAAGCTCTTTTCCTGCAACGGCTCTATGGATAACGGCCGCACCCCTGTATCCGGTGAAAAATGAAAAGGCGGCTCGGCTAAAATCAATGCAGGCATCTGCACTTCAGTAGTAGAAAGATCTAGAATGCCTTTCTCGAAAAGATTCAATAATTGCTTGCGGATAGAAGATGCCGTCATCATAGCCAAAGAGTTTCTCCTATTTTTAACGACTGCATTATAGCAGTTCGCCTTGTGCGCACACCAAAACAATAAGCACTCCCGGCCATGTGCCGGAAGTGCTTATTGAATAGGGACAAGAATTGATTCGGGGACTACTGCGGCACAGACCAAAGCTCGGCGTCTTGCGTGAAATACAGCTTGCCATCGTAACCAGCAGCAAGATGCGGCGTTTTCTCGGTTTTGAACAGAGGGGTAAGGCTGGGTTTTTCCCCATCTTGCAGCTTGAGGAGATGGTTGTCGGCCACAATCCACCCCAAACTTCCTTTGGCTTCAACCCGGCTGACGCTGTTTACCTTACCCACTGGCGCGGGCCAGGCTAAAGGTGATGAAAACGCCATTTTCTCAGGGGCAAACCGCCGCAAGCCATCGCTCGAAGCCAGCCAGATATGATTGGTTTGCGGCACTTTAAAAGTAAGCCCAGATATTTTCCGGCGATAGACCACCTTCTCGGTTTGAGGATCGAATACCCAGAACTCTATCGGTTTATTGAGCGAAGTCATGCCGTTGGTAGCGTTGCTGGTCGTGCCATAGACGTAGCGCCCATCGGCGGCGATTTTGCCGATGCTCATTTGCGGCACGAAATGCTCGTCCGTCCACACGCGCGAAGTTTGCGTTTGGGGATCGAACTCCGTTAATCCACCGCCAATGCGCCCATACGCCGCCGACCAGCCGGAATAGAACTTGCCGCCAGGGCCTTCGACCACACCGCCAATAGGGCGAATCAACGAACCGTATTTTGCCGCGTTGTATTGCACGAAGATATGCGGGTTTTTATTGTGCCACTGATCCCAAAGCTGCTCTGGGTCCCATACACCCAGATAACCGCCTGCATAGGCAACGAAATAGAACTTTC
>DAITOV010000054.1:0-19111 GCA_036833945.1 Abditibacteriia bacterium | reverse complement strand
GACAATATGGGTGTCTATCTCTTCGAACCGCAGATTCTCGACCTCATTCCCTCCGGTAAGTTCTACGATTTCGGCAAGGAGCTATTCCCCTTCCTGTTGGAACAGAAGGAACCCTTCTTTGGTTACACCACCAACGATTACTGGCGCGATGTCGGAAACCTCAGCGAATACCGCGAGTGCCACAACGACTTTTTCGAGAACCCCAAACTGCTTAATGTGAATGTGGAGCAGGTAGAACCCGGTTTATGGATTGGCGAGAACGCGCAGATTGACCCGACGGCCACTATTGAAGCGCCATGCGTGATCGGTGCGAATAGTGTGATTGGTCCTAACGCCAAAGTGTGCGACCGCTCGGTGCTCGGTGAAGGTGTCATTGTGGGCGAAGGTGCTACGGTGGCCAACTCCATTTTGTGGGCACGCTCTCATGTCGAACCCAACACGCATCTGGTGCGCTGTATCGTCGGCTTTGATTGTAAGGTTTACTCGGATGCCGCGATTTTCGATGGCACCATCGTTTCACCGCACCCGGCTAAATAGCATTTCTAATAATTTGTGTTGGTGGAAAGAATTTCTGGTTGCTAAAATGCCAATACCATGAGTTTGCTTTCCGATTACCTGAGCACGCGTTTAATTCCTTGGTCGTTCGACCAGGGAAAACAGCGTTTTATTGTCGCTCAACCGGTCATGAGTCAGCTCCAGCTACCGGAGGGAGTGAAGCTGGTGGAACGGCAAATTGTAGGGCAGCGCGTTATTGTTAGAAATCGCCGGTTCTGGGGAAACGTGCGGACTCACTCAGCGGCGTGGCCCCAGGCCGGTCTGGATGAATGGGAAAATTACAAAATGATCTGCGTCCTTACGGGACGGGCAGATATACAACTTGGGAAATATGCCGTTCAGTGCGGGGAAGGGTTCTATCTCGTTTTGCCTCCCCGAATTCCCCAGCCCAACGGGCGTGAAATGTTTTTCCATGCCGAGAACGCCTCGTGCACAATTCTCCAAATTTTGCTTCAACGTTATGCTATTCAATGTGTCCTAACCGATTCATCGTCTCAATTTAATCGGACCTCACCGTTGGAAAATTATGTGTTTAGAGGCGAGCAGCTTCAGGAGATTTTTCAGTGCCTCGTCAAAGGATTGATTGGTGGAGGAAAAATAGCAGAACGCGCCAGCCATGATTTGGTGAATGCGTTCTGGAAAATTCTACAGTGCGAGGTTGAAGACGAGAACTATATATTACCCGGCCCGCTATGGCGTGCAGATTCCCTGGACGACGGAGAGGGAGATTTCATGGCGGAATTATCACATTACGTGAAAACACATCTGAAGCAACCACTGACGCTTGAAAACGTGGCACACGATATGTTCCTGTCGCGCACGCAATTCATTCGACGCGTGCGGCAGGAAACCGGCCGGTCTTTTGTCCAGTTTCTCACCGATTACCGGATCGCCGAAGCCAAAACTCTTCTGCGCGATTCCGATTGGACAATCACGACCATATCGGACTTCCTCGGCTTTAAAACTCCTTCCTATTTTCATCACGTCTTTTCACGCCGAACCGGCCAGACTCCCGGTGAATATCGCGCGCAGGAAAAGAAAAAATAAATCCGATTTCGCAATCTATGGTTCGATTTTATAGTTTAGCTCTGTAAGGGAACGGGTATACCTTACTTATCTTGATCGAGATATTCCGCACACAGTTTAGTGGAGAAACACTATGAAAAGGGTTCGAGCTTTTACCTTGATAGAGCTGTTAGTGGTCATAGCAATAATATCAATCTTGGCTGCAATTCTATTTCCCGTCTTTGCCCGGGCGCGTGAAAATGCGAGGCGGTCCAGTTGTATGAGTAATTTACGACAAATTGGTTTGGGCTTGATGCAATACGCGCAAGACTACGATGAAAAATTTACTCCGGCTATTACGGGAACCTGGCGCAGCCGTCCGGAAAACTACCCCATCGATACCAGCCTCGCTAAACCCAGCGGTTATTTTCTTGTCAACGATCAAGGTGCAAGTCCACAGACCAGAAATTTTGTGACCTGGATGGACTTGATTTTTCCTTATGTTAAAAGTGTGCCGGTGTTTGTGTGCCCTTCTCACACAGAAGTTAAAACAAATCCAAGTTATGGGTATAACCGTTTGGTCAGCCAGGTTTCCGCCGGTGGCTACGGCATTCCTCTGTCACAAATCCAGCGCCCGGCGGAGATCGTGGTCATTATGGATTATCCCCTTATGACCGGCCTTTCGGCCGGGGCGGAGTATTGTGGACTTTTTGCAACGACCGCAAGTTATTACGACAGGGTATGGCCTCATCTGGGAGGGGGAACCGTCAATTTTGCGGACGGACATGCCAAATGGTATCCACGCGGTTCCCGTTCAGTATGTGTGATTAACGGGGCTATCGATACCCAACCGGCCTGGAATCCTTTACTTCCCTAAATAATTTCGTAGGAGAACAATGAATTTATTTCGCTCTATTTACTTTTTAATCTTTGTTGTGATGTGTATGACAATTACATCTGTTATGGCCGATGCCCAGAAAGAAGCGTCACCGGCTTCTATTAACGTGCGAACTGCCGGAGCCAAAGGCGATGGCGTGGCCGATGATACTGATGTTTTTCAAAAGGCCCTCGATCAATTGGAGGCGGGTGGGGGAGTTCTCTATGTCCCGGTTGGAGATTATCGTATTACCCGGACTCTCCGGGTGAGTGGACCTTCGCCTGCGGAAAGGACTTTGAACTGGATTGAGATTCGTGGTGATGGTGCGACGTCCAATTTAATCGGTGACGGTGTGCCGGCGATTCTGGCTGCCAAAGAACTGTATAATGCGAAAAATGAACGTGTATACGTTAATGGCCTTCGTGTAAACGGCATTACTTTTCGCAGTAAAGCGAAAAAAGCCGAAGAACGTTGTAATGGTATAGACGCTTCTTTTTTGCTGCGCTGGTGGTGCCAGAACTCTTCTTTTGTGGATTTGAAGACGGGTATCTATGCCAACACCAAAAATACTCAAACGGGAAGAACCACTTCGGTTTGGATTGTGCGCATCGATTCCAATTTGTTCTACGCCTGTGTTGATTATGCGATTAAGATGGATCGCGTTTTTGATGTCGTGATATCCAACAATGTGATTGAACATGGCCGGGGCGGCATTGCTATCGGTGAACCGGGCGACGGCCTGGATGCGGCGGCTAATAATTTACGGATTATCAACAATGTGATTGAGGGATTAGGCGAAACAGATGACAAGCCGGCGATTTTAGGTTCGTGCTGGGTTGGTTCCAGCATTACAGGGAATTATTTTGAAGCGAATTCCGGTAGGGACATCGTATTGGCGCCGAAAGAAAAAGATGGCTGGTTGCGTGGCTTGACGATTACTTCCAACACCTTTGCTCCCACTGCGAAGCAACGGCAGGGAAATCAATATGGCCCCATTCGCCTGGCTAAGGCGGTGGATGTGACTATTACCGGCAATTTCACCACCGGCGTTCATCTCATCGATCCAGCCAGTTCAGAATTGGGAAGAGGTATTAATATTGCTTCCAATCTGGTGAACAGCTCGCCTGCAGTCGTGGATGTGGAAGGTGCCAAAGCAACGGACCCCAACGCCGAGACTCCTTTTCTAAAATCGTTCGTTGCCGAGCGGTGGGAAGTGAACGGACCCACGGCAAAGGTGAGTATGAACACCAAACGTGGTTTTCAATACCAACCCCGTGGTGAATCGCCGCGCAGCATCAGCTATGCAGCAGCGCCGCCAAGCGGTGCGGATATGACCTATCAGCCGGGAGACGTCATTTTTAATATGGCACCCAAGCTCAAAGGCCAGAAAGTCCTCATGGGGTGGTTTTGTGTGAAATCCGGCGCACCCGGCGAATGGAAGCCACTTTACATCGATACCGTTGAATAGATGTCGTGGCAGGATAAACTGAGCCGGGTGAAAACAACCGAAAATGAAACCCCGCGCGACCGCGACCTCATTGCCCGCGCCATCGTCGTGCGCGATGGCGCGGTGTTGGTCAACCGCTCGCGCAACTCCAAAACCGACGAAGAGTATTTTGCCCTGCCAGGCGGCCATATCGATCCCGGTGAAGATTGCGTGACGGCGCTCGAACGCGAATTCGAAGAAGAACTCGATGCCAAAGTGGCGGTTTACGACCTTTGCTTTGTCTCCGAATCGATCTACGCCGGACGCCGCAAGTCGGAAAGCCAGCGGCACGAACTGGTACTCTATTTCCACGCCGACCTGGCCTCAGATCTCAAGGAAAACGGCAAGGAAGTAATCAGCCCTGAAAAAGACAAGAATTTCCAGTGGCTGCAATTAGAGTTATTGCCGACCTCCAATCTGTTGCCGGGGTCGGTGAAAGAGTATCTACTGGCGATGATGTTGGAACGGGAAACAACGCATTATACGTTTTCAGATAGCACGAAATAACGTCATTTTTTGAGCGATCATTAAAATAAGCAGGATACAGCATGCTGTATCCTGCTTATTGTTCAATCGTTTAAAGACTTAACGCAAAACTCTTAATATCCTCAAATGCTTCCCGCTGCTGCCAGCGGTCGAGATCATAGAAGAAGCCGTGTTCGGTGCGTGGGTAGATTTTCTCCTCCACGCGATTTCCGAGCGGCTGGGAGCGCCCGGCAAATTCCACATACATTTCGCGCGGGAACATATATTCGTTTTCCGAATAGAGCGAGAAAACAGCCGGATTGCCCGGAGCGATATAGTTGGTGGGGCAAGCCTTGCGATAGAGCTCTTCGTTGCCTTCATAGGGTTTGCCAAGCGCTCTTACCATTGCCGTCCAACTGCCAGGGAACATATCTTCCCAGGGGCCAAAGACAAACGGCGCGGCCTGCACCGCTATACCGGCAATTTGTGCCGGGGCGGTGTAGTATTCGTCGCTGGCTCCATATTCCTCCGGTTTTGCCAGCCCCGTGAGCAGTGCCAGGTGCGCCCCGGCTGAAGAACCCATCAGCAGTAGTTTGGTGGGACGATTGCGCTTGACTTGATCGCCGATGAAGATATTCATACCGGTGCGAATATCGCTGACTTGTTCTTCCACATTGCTACCGAGACGATAATCAGTGCTGGCGCAATCGAAACCGAGCTGGCGGTATTCATGGATGATGGTATGGAAAATAGTGCGGCTGCCGCCTTTCCAGCCTCCGCCGTGGATGAAAAACAGGGCGATATCGTGCGTGGGGTTGAAAGCAGGAAAGAGGTCGATAACGCGTCCTTCGCGCGGTTTATCGTCAAAGTAGATGGATTGAAAAGGTGTCATGGTTAAAGTGATATTATGCTTTCCAGATGAAACTACGGTCAATGCTACGACCCTGCACGAAAGTTTTATTGAAATCGTATTCGGCCTTGGTATCGAGATGACCGATTAGAGAGACGGTGGACATACTGACGTTCTCCGGCGTGACCTCAAATTGCTTAATTTCAAACGGTGTTTCGTGCAGCGCACTGCTGGTGACGAAATAGGTGCCGTGCTTTTCCACACACATATTGAGGTGGTTATGTGCGCCCAGCACGCAGCAAAGATGCGGATGACGCGCGGCTAATTCGGTAATAGCTTGAGGCAGGCTGCCGGTGGGTGGGTGCAGTTCCGCTTCGAAGCCGGTTTGTTGGGGCGACAGGCCAAACACCGGGCTGTGGGTAAGCAGAATATGGGGCCGGTCGGTATGGGTGCTCAAGGCTTGTTCGATAAAAGCGAGTTGGCGGGCATCGAAGCTGGTGTCCTGGCTCACTTCCCAGTAATAGGCATGCTCTCCCCAATGATTGGGCACCACGTGAATGGCGCAATCGTGCAGCAGGGAAAATTCCGGTTGGCTACCTGGGAAGAATTGCGGGGCTAAGAGTAGCCACTGTTGCAAGGCATCGGGTGTAGTTAAGTCGTGATTACCCAGGCAGAGATAAACCGGCACGCCCAGCGCCTCGAAGAGCCTTGCGCTTTCCACGATGTTCTCTTCATTCGTGGAATCGATGATGTCGCCACCATGCAGCACGAAATCGATATTTTCCTGGGCGATGTAGCTTTGCAACGCGGCGATAATTTGCGGAAGTTTTTCAGGATAGGCGCGTTGCTGCTGGTAGCCGGGCGGGTTGGCCCCGTAGTGCGAATCCGACAGATAAAGAAACCTGGACATGATGAAACGGACAGCCTTTTAAAATTCAGGAGAGGAAGAATATTTGGATTGCGGATTTTAGATTGTTGATTGTGGATTATTAATGTTGGAACGAACTGTGAGGCTAAGGGCGAACATCCAGGTCTACTTGCCTCTCATGTTACATTCTCAACTTTCTATGACCGTGTGCCGTTAAAAATCCGCAATCCGCAATCCTCAATCTAAAATCTGCAATCCAAATATTTTACCTTCTCCTGCTATTTTAAAACGTTCCGGTATCTTGCATCATCAATAGACTGGCACCCTTATAGATGCCGCCGACGTTATTGGTTTTGGTGACCTTCACCGCAAGGGTGTTTTGCCCGGTCTTCAAGGCATTGGAGATGTCAATCCCGAACGCTTTATCCCAGCCTTGCCCATTGGCTCCCAGGCGATGCTGGCCCATCTGTTCGCCGTTGAGGTAGATATCGGCATCGCCATCAATCGCGCCGAAGAAGAGCACGAAAAGCTGGTCGATGGGCATGGGCGGTGCGACGAAGGTTTTACGATACCAGGTCGTGCCATAGTAGTTGGCAAAACCCTGGTTCTGCCACACGTCGGTGGCATCGAGCTTTTTCCAGGCGCTGTCGTTGAACTGCACGGTGTTCCAGCCCTCGGCCAAGCCTTGCTCCTGCGGGTCGGTGCTGAAACGCCAGTCGGTGTTCAGGTCTTGTGAGGTTTGCGCGGTCGGGTAAAGCGCGAGGGCGGCATCGTTGCGCTCATCGGTTGTCGTCTTGGGGCGCAGCAAAACGCCGTTATCCACTGGCTGTGCCATGATGGATAGAGCCTGGGGCACAAACACCATATTCGATGCGGCCCTTTCTTGAAGATGCAGAGTGCTGTTTTGGAACTGCGCCTGGGTTGGTGCGGCATTATCAATAAATAGTTCCCAGGTGGCATTGAGGAACAGCTCGACGCTGGTAGGTTCAACATAAAAATAGTAAGGCTGCCCGGCCTGGGCGTTGAGGGTAATATCGCCGCCATGATGCAAAATCCCTGATTGCACCACCTTGCTCTGGCTGTCGCGAATGGCATAGCTCAGGAAAGAACTGCCCGGTTTCAGGTTGCGCGGCGAGAGTTTCATCTCGCCATCCTTAGCGGCGTAAAGAAGAATCGAGTTCGCATTGGGCAGCGCTTCGATCTGCGGGCTTTTTTGCGGCGGGGTGCCCACTTCTACTTTGACCGGGGAAATGCCGGGGCCATAGCCCTGGATATCGGGGAAATATGCGAAGTCTTTATGTTGTTCCAATAGAAGCTGTACCACCTGGGCATCGCTGCGCTGCAGCGCGGTGTGGAAGCCTTCACGCAGATAACCGGCGTTTTGCAAACGCCAGTGCAGAACGATGAGGTTGTTCTCCATCAGTTCCAGGCGCTGTGCCTGCAACGGTGTCATCGGCTTCGCTTTGGCTTCCAGCAGCAGAGCTTCCATTTCGGGATAGACAGAGCCATAAACCACGCGATAGAACGGCTCGCTGGTGTTAGGACTCACCGAAACGTTATCGCGCCAGAACTTACGAAAGCTCTGTTCCATCGTATTGTAGAACTGCTCCATAGTTGCACCGGCTGCCGGGCCGTAAGCGCGATGCAACCATTCGCGTTGCAGTGTGGTGGCATCGAGTTCGGGGTTCCATAGCATCTTGGCCTGTACGTAGTTGCCGATGGCAGCCTGATTCCAGGCCGGGGTGCCATAGATGCGTGCGCCCTTGATGCCGGTTTTGCGTTGCAAGTCGAAAATGTAGTTCAAATTATCGGCGGCCACGGGCGAAAACAGCCCGCTGCTGCTACGCAACCAGTTGCCGAAGCTGTAGTAGAACCAGGTCGGCGGGGCGACTTTCGACCAGCCTTCCATCAGCTCTTTGGCTTCCTGGCGGGTATCGTCGCGGTAGAGGCGGTAGCCACCATCGCCCAGCACGATGACCGGCATGAAGTTGTCCGGTAAGCGCATACCGCCCTTGGTGGGGACAAAGCGATAATCGCTATAGATGTAACCCGCCAGTTTGCCTTCAGGATATTCGCGGCCCACAATCTCGGCAACGTCACGGTAGAACTTAAGCACCAGCGGCGTCATCGAAGGATATTCGCTACCGGCCGGAATGGGGTCGTAAAGCGCCTTGCTCTCCGGGCTTTCGCTCCAGTTGCGGCCGTCGCTGGGCGAGAGCGAAAAAGTGTTCTGAGTGGGATTAGCCTTGAGATATTCAATGGCCTTGTCCGCGAAAACCCGTATCACTTCGGGGTTGGTCGATTCCAATTTGGAATATTCACGGCGCGGCCCCGAAAGCGGCGGAGCAGGGCGCCTATCGCCGAGCATGGCAAACCATTCGGGCTTGGTCTGGTGCATTTCCGGTGGAATGGTTTCGAGCCAGTTGTGGTCGTAGTTAATCTGAAATGAATAGCCCAGCTTCTGCCGGTCGGTCCATTGTTGCACCGCAGCGGTGTTTTGCAGATAAGGAAACTCGCGGCGGATGAAGGCGGGCACTTCGGTGTGGTCGATATCGGACAGAACCCAAGTGGTGCGACGCGGCACGTCGCGGCCGATATCGCCGGGCATCAGCCAGGCTACATCGAGATATTTTTCCAAAAAGGTGTAAACACCATTGGCCGTGCCGTTGCTGAAGCCGCCGTTGCGGGTGCGCTGTGGGCCGGGCACGTCTGGCTCGGCTTCAAAAGTATCGTAATTCAAATAACTGCGACTGGAAGTGACCTTCGACGCCGTATCGGGGCCGATAATATAGACGTTATTGTTTTTGGTGAGGATGCGAAAGCCTTCGTCACCGATTTTCTGGGCCGATACACCGCTCTGCGCAGCCTGACGGGTGGCTCCCAGGCTGATGTAGCCGTTGGCAGGTGCCTGGGCATCGGTTTGGATGGGCAGCTTTACGCTATTGGCTTCTTCGACAGAACGCTGTAACTCGGCAGCCGCTTGTTTGATAGAAGAAGGCGCTTTGGCCGGGATGACGATGACGTAGTTGCTCTGGCCGTTGGCCGCGATGCGAACATCGGCCAGGGCCGGATAGGCGGCGAGGCTCGAAAGAGCCAGGCTGGAGAGGGCGGCTTTAAGGAAAAGATTCATGAGGCAAAAAGAGGGTGAGGTCAGGAGTTGTCGAGCAACGGGTTCCAGGCGCTTTTATATGTGCTGCAATCGGCCGCACACTTGTTGGCTTCGTTATAGATGGTATGGCTCTTGTTCCATTTCACGTGGCCATCGGCATAGGCGACGTTGACGCCCTGGAAATGGCGGCCATTTTTATAATCGGTGTCGAGTTTGGAGATGGAAGAAGCGAAGGTGACAGCAGGCAGGTTGGTTTGCGAGCCTGGGCCAGTGCCTGGGATGTAATTTCCATACATATCAGGCGAAGTGAGGTTGGCGGCGTTGGCGCGATAGACGCCTAAATCCATCATCATGTAAGTGGTCGCCACCGAAACCACTGCTGCCATCGACACACTGCGCTGGTTGACCGGATTAGTGGAAGGGGGCAGGAACAGCGCCATATTCACGCCATATTGCCCATAAACGCCTTCATCATCAATCGTGACAACAGCCGAAGGGCAGCGATAGATTTGCATGCTCTTGGTATAGGGCGCAATGAACTGCGGCCACTGGACTTCACCGGTATCGATAAATTCTTGCGAAAGGGGAATCGAGAGCCACGGCCCTTCGCGCGGCACCGAACTGAGCGGATAACGCTCGTCGTTGTCCTGCACGTATTGCATTACGCCCAGCCCAATCTGCTTGAGGTTGCTCATACACGAAGAACGGCGAGCGTTTTCACGGGCACGAGCGAATACCGGGAAAAGGATAGAAGCAAGGATAGCTATGATAGCAATTACGACAAGAAGTTCGATGAGTGTAAAACCATTGCGCCGGTTCATGGGCAGCTCCTTCGGATAAGTGTAATATAAGACCAATCCTTAATAGCTTACCCATTTTTGAACGGTTCTAAACGTCGTTATCGGACCATCTCGTTAGGAAACGGACATTTTTCCAGGCTTCTATGGGTTGTAAACGACCTGGCTCACAGTAATGCGATTGAGCCACTTGGCATGGCCATCGACAAAGAAATAGTTGTTGCCTCCCAGATGCGGTGCTTCGCTGATAAAGCGGTTCATGATGGTGGTGGCTTCTGCGGCCGTTGCGCCCCAGTAGAACCCGTTGCAATAGGCAGCGGGAAAGGCGGTTCTTGCCGCGCCGCTGCTACAGGCTTTGTTGTCGAGGCCGTAGATGGTTTCAGAGGGCTTGGTAAATTCGGAAAGCGAGCGTCCTGCGTAGGTGGTGATGGTGAAGAGTGCGGTATAGCTCTGGCGGGGGATGCGAATCTGCTTGTTGGGGCCGTTTTCCGTGAAAATGCTCGCTGCAGAATAAGAGGGGCATTCACAGACCTGAGCATTTTTGACGTAGGGCATTACCAACTGCATCCAGCTATTGAGGTAGTTCGTATTGCTGGGCACCCAGTAGAGGTAAGCCGCTGGAACTTTTTCGTCGTAGTCCTGGGCATACATTTGCACACCCATTCCCAGTTGTTTGAGGTTGGAGAGGCACGAAGTTTTGCGGGCATTCTCCCGCGCGCGTGCAAAAACAGGCAGGAGAATGGCGGCCAGGATGGAGATGATGGCGATGATTATCAAAATTTCGATCAGAGTGAAGCCTTTCGACGGTAGACGTGACGTTTTCATGAAGTCCCCCTTTTAAATATTCATTTAGAATTGAAGCTGGATTATCTTGACTTCGCCCGGTGCGACTTCGACATTGAGCGAATTAGTCTCGCGTCCATGTTCGATTGTCAGAGCTGTTTTGCCGATCAGTTCGTGGGCAGTTGCCTGGCGTTGCGTCGTTGGAAAACGCAACTTGACGGTTTGGGTAAATTGCGGGTCGATGCGTTCGCTGCCGCGAGCCAACTTGTAGAAACCGCGATTGTTGACCAGAGTCACGACCCAACCGGATTGGTTTTTATTGAAGAGATATTGGATGTTGCCTTCCACCTGAACCGGTAGCGTGCTTTTGACGATGCCGGCCAGAAAGTGGGTATAGAACGGGAGCAGTTTTTTCTCGCTGTCCAGCGTATAGGGCACGGCGACGGTGAAAAGCCGCCCCTGGCCGATGCGCTTCATGAGCACCAGCGGCGTTTGCGCTTGCCGGGGTTCATTGGTGGAGGCAACAACCTGTTGATTCTTGGCGTCAAGTAGCACGTAGGAAAACGGCTTGGAATCGAAAGTCTTTTGGCTCAGACGGCATAGCGCGGTTGAAGCCGTTCTCTGGGGCGAATTGAGGGTTTGCGGAGTAAACTCCTTTGACCAGGGAGCGTTGAAGTGAACGGCGTTGACAACCAGTGAGCCGCCTTGCCGCACGAATTGCTCCAGGCGCTGGGTGAGTTGTGGCGAAAGCTGCATTTCGCCTGAGAGCAGGACAACGGAATAGCGGTCGATGAGTTCTTGCTCTATTTCTTTACTGGGCGCATTGGGGAGCAGAACATCGGCCACATCGCCCATCGGTGTGTTGGTAAGGAATTGTTGTTCGGCAAACTGGTCGCCGATGCCGGGCGTGAAACCGGCCGGGTTAGGAAAGAACTGATACAGGGTTTGTTCCTGCATATGGTCGGAATCGTTAAGCTCGAATTTGCCCCAACGCTTGACTGGCGAACGGCCCATGCCGTGGTAATAGTCCTGGAGAACGGCTACGGGAGTGTAGGGAATGCCGCGGTCGATACCCGATACGGTGTTGTACCATTCGTCGAGCATCTTGCCCATTGGCGTTAAGTTTCCGGCCAGGTTGGCGACGTAGTTATCGTTGCTTTTATAACCGAAGTGGATGTTTTCCTGGTTAAAGAAGTTGGCTCCCGCCATGTAGGATACATAGGCGATTCTGCGGCAAAGTGAATCGCTGTGGCCGCGTGGAATATCGCCGTTGGGCTTGCCCATGCGGGAATAGAACCACGACGAGTAGTCGGCCATCCACGGTAATTGATACTGGCGCGCGGCGCCACGAATGAAAGCCAGTGAACGGTTGGCGTGCGGCACGTTTTCGCCCAATTCGGTGGCGAGGGTATGTGCTCCCCACTCCGCTCCGTAGTGGTCGAAATTTTCATAACCCACCCACGAGAGAATGCGCATCTTGCCGTCAGCATCCTGCATCATACGTTGTTGGCATGATCTGAGCCACATGGCTTTCAGCAAGTCGTGGGCTTCCTTGCGGTCGGTGGGCGCGGCTTTGAGCCAGTCGGGGCTGTTGAGCATGGCGTGGCCCCATTCGGAAATAATATGGCCGAGAAATCTCTCGTCGTATTTTTGGAGAAATTGCTGATAGGTTTGTGGGTTGTAAGGCGCTGCGTCGGTGCGGAAATTGGTGTGGGCGTAGAAGGTGAAAGGAGCGTCGAATCGCTCGAAGGTCTGGAAGTTGGGTGTGGATGAAGCGAGTTCTTTTTCCAATCGTTCCTTCGATTGCCGGTAGACGCCACCGCCTTCGCCCAGCCAGCGGGCCGATTGCGTGAAGAGTGGGCGTTGCATCAGTCCCGGATACACATCCCAGAAACTTTTATCGCCTTCTTCATCATAGGCCATGAAACGAAACTCTTTCCCGGCCACTTTTTGCGGCTTCCACGCTGGTGGCACTTTAAACGAAGGAGTCTGCCAGTAGGGCCGGGTAGCGAATGCCGGGTTTTGCGGCTCGACCAGGCGGCCCAGGCTTTGGCCGTAGAGAGCATTCCAGTCGTTTTCCTGCGCTTTAGCATGAGGTAAAAAAGTTGCTAAACCAATTAGTAATAAAAAAGAAGCGGCTTTACTCTTCATCTGCATAGGGCGTTTTCTCCTGAGTAATGTGGTGACCGGCAACGGCTTAACGATAGGCTAACGGCATGTTTTCAAGGCTGGGAGCGCTCTCCCGAATGATGAGTTCCGGTTTGAAGGCGATGACAGGCGGCAGGTTGGTTTCTCCTTGGATCTGCTGCCAGATACGGTCGCGAATGGCATTCCCCATCGCTTCCAGTGGCAAGCGCAACGTGGTGAGAGGCAAAAAATCGGGAGAGAGGGAGGTGTCGTTGGCACCGGTTACAACAATGTCGGCGGGCACACTCAATCCCATTTCTTCCAGCGCCGAAATCGCGCCGATCGCCATTTCATCATCCGCGCAGATAATGGCCTTGGCTCCGGCCTCGACAAGTTGGCGCACCATACCGGGAATGCGCAAGCGGTCGCGGAGGTTTTCGATGTAATCTTGTGAAAGGTAGGCCGTGCGCGCTGCCAGGCTATCGAGCAAACCATGTTGGGCCAGAACCGAGGCTGCGCCGGCCAGGAAAGCGGCGGAAGTGCGTCCCTTGCGGCCACCCAGAAGCAGGCCGATATCGCTTTGTCCCTGGTGGCATAAAAAATTGACCAGGGTTTCCACCCCGCTGGAAAGGTCCGAGCGCACCAAAGGCCACTGGGAATCGGGACAGGCCAAGCCTGCAAAGACAATCGGTAACCGGCAAGCCTTGAGGAGTTTTAAGTCGGTGGGTGAGAGTTCGTATAACGTCATCACCAGTGCGTCGATGCTGCGATCCTCAAGAGCAGCGGCATAATGAAGCCGTCCCACACCGCTGTAAAACTCATCGGCCAGAAGTAGGCGCACTTCGATTTCTTTTTGCCCCGGGTGCTGCCGGGTGAGGCCGGATAACAAGCCGCGCAGATATTCGCTCAGCCCGGAATGAAGAATATCGGGCGGTACGACCATGCCAACCTTAAGTATATGGTTGACGGGAGCATTCACTTTCTCAGCCGGATCACAAACGAATGCCCCGCGCCCGGCCTCGCGCCGAATCAATCCGTCTTCCTCCAGCAAATCGTGGGCTTTTTCCACCGTGCGTTGGGTGGCATCGAACTGCTGCTTCATCTCGCTGAACGATGGCAGGCGGTCACCCGGCTTGAGCTTGCCCTGAGCGATCATGCGCCGCAGGTTTTCCGCTAACTGCACATATTTGGGAGAACTCGCCTGGCTCGAAAGATGTTCCATGATGCCTGTGGTGCTTATGTGTATGAATTAGAGATAAACGGATAATCATATATATAAGAAAATAGATGAGCGTTGTCAATACCAAAGAAAATGCCTACCCGAAATATGATCGGGCAGGCAGTATCATGGAATGAAATGAATGAAAGGCTATGGCGTAGGCACAGCGCGTAAAACGATATTCGGCTCATTCTTACCGTCGCTGCCGTCAGCGTTCATGATTGTCCAGGCATCCTCGATTTTAGCAGCCGGGCCGCCGACGTTTTGTACCACCACCCGGCGTGGCATGGTTTCGAGCAAGACCAGGGTTTTACGAGTCAGCCCGTTATGGAAGCGAGCGTTGCCGCCGCCGATGTAGATAGTGCCTGTTGCCGCGCGGTTGATAATATTGCACATGCCGCCGGTTTCGCCGCCCCAGCGTGTATCGCGGCTGTAGACTTTGCCCCAGTTTTCAATCCAGCAGGTGTTCTTGCTATAGTCCCAACTCGTGATACCTGCGGGCAGCTTACCTTCGCTCCTTTTGCCTTGCCAGAGTTTGGGGTTGGTAAGCACGGCATCGAGGCGCATCTCGCCGCCCAGGTTTTTAATGTAGGAAGCGTTATCCAGGTGTGGATCATTAACCAAAGTCATGGCTGTGAGTTGGGTGCGAGCGGCGTTGGTGGTGAGGCCGTGCATGTTGCCGTGCCAGCCGCCCTGGATGGAGAGTTCGGTCTGGTTGCGTTCGCCGGTTTCTCCCTTGCCCGTCAAGGCTTTGACACCATTTTCGAACTGGTCGTAAAACGAACAGTTTTCAAAGGCAATGCGTGCTTTGAGGTTATTATCGTTGGCGATATTCATGGCATTGCGGCCACCGTTGAAGGAGAAACCTTTGAATGCGAGATTGGTTGCATTCTTGGCTGAAAAGAGGTCTTTCTCGTTTCCATCCAGAATGAAAGCCGCCGTTCCGGCTGCGCGCACAGTGACGTTGGCGGGCAGTTGCACTGTATCGGAAAGTTTATAAATTCCAGCCGGGAAAATGAGCAGGGTATTACCGGCTTTGCCAGCCGCCTCGAACGCCTGCTGCACGGCAGCGGTATCGTCGGTTGCGGGATCGTTATCCAGGCCGAACCCGGAAGCGAAAATGATTTTTCCATTTTTGAGAGTTTCTGTCTCAAGGTCGGCGTAGCGCCACGATAGCTCGGGAAGATAGGTCTCCTTGAGCGCCGCTTGCGGAACCGGCGGCAAAAGCAGCGGTGCGAAGATGTCAGGTGTTGTGGTGTCGATATTCGGGCTGTTGCCGTCGATCTGGATTTTATAAATATCGGGGCTACGTGCGTATTTGGGCTGGTCTTTAATCGCTTCGAGGGTAATAGCATCGGGCACTTCTTCCCATGTCACGGCTTTCACCGGGCGACCGGAAATTTCGGTCACACCGTTAATGGAAATAATATTGGGCTGGGTGCCTTTGGCAATAGTCACCAGTGAACCGGCGGTTTTGACGCGGCTGTTATCGAGAACGATCGAGGTGCCGTAGGGCAGCAAGTCGGAGCGCACAATGCCGATGCCATTGGCGCTTTCACTATCGAGCACGCTGTCACGCAATGTGATGGCGGCATAGAAGGTGGCGGGCATTTTGTTTTCGGCGCTTTCAATCCAATATTGCTGCTTGTCGGGATTCGGACGCGCCATACCCTTGATGCGATGGAGATGGATGAGGTCTTCGACACGGAAAACTGCGCCTTCCATTTCCGGGTTGGTAATGACTTCGCAATCGCGAATTAATCCGGTGTCGCCACTTAGGTCAACCGCGTGCATGCTGTTTTCGAATTTGTTTCGTTCGATCAAGGTCACGGTCGAGTTGAACCAGGGCCGCAAACGCACCGGTTCGTTGGGCGTGAGAGTAGGTTGACCGTCTTTCCAGGCCACTTCGTAAGGTGCCCAGGGCTTAGTGTCATCGAGACCAAGCACCTGCTGGGTGAAGGAGCGGCATTCAATGGCGTAACTCGACGAATTGATGAAATGGTTATCCTGCACCGAGAGCAATGCAATACCCAGGTTGTTGGTCCAGAAACGAAGTTGGGTTTTACCGCCTTCAAAAGTGAAGCCTTCCACGAAGGCTTGTTGCACCCCGTGAAAGTAGAAGCTGTCCTGTGTGGAATCGGTTTGATGAATGACTGTTTTACCGATGCCGCGCAATGAATTGAAACGGCCAAACACGACGGGGCGGCTGATTTTATAAGTTCCGGCGGGGAATACCACCTCCGAGCGCGGATTATCGACGGCACCCCGAATGAGATGCCTCCAGTGCTGAATGCGATATTGCCAGCGCTTGGCCTGGTCGGCAGCGGCGTTCACCGCGCGCTGAATGGCCTGGGTGTCGTCGGTGATGCCGTCGCCCTTGGCACCGTAGTCTTTGACGTTGATGGAAGTGGGAGTAATGGGAGCCTGCAGCGCTTGAGGGGCTGCCTGGACTGGAGTGAAGGCGGTGCCGGTGAGAGTGGAGCAGAGCAAGAATAAGGGGACGGTCAATTTCATGGTAATAGGTTTTAATACGAGAGCGAATTGGGCGGACAAAAGGAGACGCGAAGATTCGCGTCTCCTGACAATGATAGTGTTTGTTTTACGAATTATCCACCATTGGATTCCAGGCGCTTTTGGTGGTGTAGCTGTTGCAGGTGCCATCGGGACAAAGTGCGGCTTGTTGATGAACCAACTGACTCTTGAGCCATTTCACATGACCATCGGCAAACACCATGTTCACCCCACCGAAGTGGCGACCGGTCGCATAATCTTCCGGTAGACTGGTTAGTGTGCAAGTAATACCGGCCAAGTTCGTTGCACTGCCGGGGCCTGTGCCTGGTAGATAATTGCAGTCGCCTCCGGTGTCGCCTCGCTTTACGTCTGTGGGATTTAAACGATACCGACCCGCATCCATAATCATGTAAGTCGTCGCGACCGATGGAATGGCGGCTTGCGATAAGGCCGTAACCGACGCTCCGTTATCGCGTAATAAGAGAATGTTGGCTCCATAATGACCATAATAGGCATAGGGGGCATAAGAGCTGGAGGGGCAACGAAAGACCTGTGTGCTTTTCGTATAGGCTTGAAGAAACGCTGGCCAGAAAATACTAGTTCCGGCCGAAAATTCCGCTCCACCGGGGGCGGGAGTCCAGGAAGGGTCAAGCGTAGTACTTACTTGTCTCCCGAAGGGATAACGCTCGTCGTTATCCTGAAGATACATCATTGCCCCTAACCCGATTTGCTTGAGGTTGCTCTGGCAACTGGCGCGGCGGGCGTTTTCCCTGGCACGTGCGAAAACGGGAAAGAGGATGGCGGCGAGGATAGCTATGATAGCAATGACGACAAGAAGCTCTATGAGCGTAAATCCTTTGCGTCGGTTCATGATCTGGTTCCCTCGAATGAATTTGTCTGGCTATATCTTTCTAATCTTACCCATTTTTGATGGTTTCTAAACGTCGTTATTGGGCCACAGCGTTAAGAAACAGACCTTTTTAGTGATGGCTTCTCGCGCTGTGAATTGTTGCGATATTCCAACGGCACTTGTCCGGTGCGTTGTTTGAAGATGGTGCGGAAGTAGCTCGGCGATTTAAAGCCGACGAAATAGGCAATGGCTGCGACCGTCCACTGTGAGTTTTGCAGCAGTTGTTTGGCTTCGGCCAGGCGGTAGTCGGTGAGGAACTGGTTGAAAGACTGGCCGGTTTCGCGTCGCACCGACCGAATGAACTGGGTGCGTGAGAGGAACATCTCGCGGGCCACGAGGTCAAGCGTGAGCGGCTTGTGCAGATTGGCCTGCACGTAGTTTTCCAGCCTGGTTTTGAAGTCGTCGGTTGGTTTGGTGTGTCCGGCTTCTTCTAACCATTTTGGAGCATTGGTGCGCACTGGTTGCAGATGATCGGCTTCTATTTCACGCTGAAGCATGACGAGGAAGCCGGCCAAGAGGTCTTTGCCGATAAGCAACGATTTCTCTTCATTCGCCACCACCTCTTCGACTAAAGTCCGAAACAACGCTGTCGCACGACCGTGGAGCAGGAGAAATCGTCCGGCTGATTTACAGTCGGGGCCTTCCCAATGGCTAATCCAGCATTCGAGCGCGCTCTGGTGCAGCACGAAAAACAGCACTTCGCAGCTTCCGCTCTGGCTGGCATCCGCATAGGAAAACGAGCCGTCGGGATGGGGTGTGCCGGGTGGCATGAAGATGAAATGCCCCGCGCCGCACTGCACGGCGTAGTCGCCCAGTTGGTAATCAAGGTGTCCGCCAACCACGCAGGCCAGCTTGAACTGGTTCACTTCGTTAAGCCCCGCATCGGGCCACAGGGCGATGATATTGCGGGTGTTCTGATAAAGCCGCAGGTTTTTAACGATGACGCGCTTGCCGCGTATCTTGCGCCGCTGTACTTGCACGCTCGCAGGCAGCCGTGCCTCTTCCTGGTTGGGTTGTGCCACGATAAACCGCTCCTGGGGCGATTGTCTCGACCAGGGGATGAGCTTATGCGCAAGGAGATCGCCGAGATAGGACATGGAGAGTAGTGTAGCTCGGGCAGTGCCAAGTCTCATATTTTATGGTGAATACCTCGAAAGAATCAATACGGTGGCCGTCCTGGTTGTGGCAAAATAGAAGCGCGCGCAACTCGTGGGGCTGCGGCCTGGAGAGTGGAGACTTGTGAAGAGCAGAACGACCCTCATGAAAGCTGTCGTTGTCGCGGGACTGTTGTGTTGGAGTAGTGCTATTCCGGGTGTTGCCCAGACCGCCGAGGCTCCGCTCAAGACGACCGTGAAGCGCGAACTCTTCCGCCGCGTCGTTGTGCAATTAAACGGTATTCCAACCCTGGCTGGTAAAATGGTGGAATTGCGCCAGGGAGAAACGGTGCTGGGCAAATCGCAGTTAGATGGGGCCGCTGTGGGTGAAATCGTTCTACCCATGCCTTCCTATGGCCATCCATATGGTGAAGTGCAGCTCTGGAGTGAAGGCA
>DAITOV010000053.1:0-19196 GCA_036833945.1 Abditibacteriia bacterium | reverse complement strand
GCGGCACCTGCACCCGTTGCCTCGATGCCTGCCCCACCGATGCGCTGGTAGAGCCGCGCGTGCTCGATGCCAACAAGTGCATCTCTTTTCACACCATCGAAAATCGCAACGAAGTTCCCGAGGAACTCCAAATCAAATTCGGCGACTGGATTTTCGGCTGCGACATCTGCCAGCAGGTATGCCCGTGGAATAATAAAAGCGCCTTTTTCAGCGAAGAACCTGAGCTGTGGACCCGGCAAGCCACCCGCGAAATTCCCAGCCTCCTCGAATGGCTCATGCTGCCACAGGAGGATTTTTCCTATCGCCTGAGCAAAAGCCCGCTCAAACGTCCCAAACTGGCCGGCATGAAGCGCAATGCGCAAACAGTTTCTAAGAATCGCGAGCCTGAAAACGCTTGACTTTAGGGCCAATGTGGTTTAGAATTTCTCGTTGCCTATCCATTCATTATCAACACGATAATGAAAGTTCACATCCTTGCCACCGTGGCGGAATTGGCAGACGCGCTGGATTCAAAATCCAGTTCTCGCAAGAGAGTGTCGGTTCGACCCCGACCGGTGGTATTTCCCGAACAAAAACCGAGCATGCCTCAGTAAAGGCACCTGAATTTTTTCAGGCATCTTTGCTTTTTTGGCCCAGCTCTCACTTCTTGCTTCAAAATATGTTGGGTTGATAAACACATCAGGCTCCTCTCGCAGGCCAAATAGCGTTAACCAAACAGCGAACCTTTCCGGCAAACTACTGGAGACATTCTCGTAATACCCAGTTCCCTATAGGATGGCTCTGATAGCGCAAAAGGGACTGTAGCCAGACTAATCGACTCAAAAAAGAGCGAGCTTACAGGGAGCACATCAGCGTCCGTTGCGCCATCGTGCCGTGAAAACCCGCCGTATATGTTCACCGCCATCAGCTTTTTAGTTTTTACTCAACTGCAATACCAAGCACATTGGTGAGCGAAATGACAAGCTGCACCGCACCGCTTTTCATATCCCACTACCACACGCCTATCTCATTGTGCGCAGGCTTACTCCCCCAAACCAGATCGCCCCAGCGCACGAACCAGTCCATCTCCTGCTCTGACAAGGTCTCGTGGGTAAATTGCTGCGCAGTTGGGTCGTACCAGCCGTAATACGGAAAGTAATATTGAAATCACTTCTCCATGACATCTTCATTTTTGAGAACTCTCCTGGCTGCTAACATCAGCCCTACGAGCAGCACCGCCACACCAGCCAGCGCGATGGAAAGGTTGGTGGCATGGGCCACGAAGCCCAGAACGGCTGGCCCCGAAAGAAGGCCGACCAGCCCAATGGCGGTCACAACCGGCAAAATCTGTTGCGCTTTCATGCCCGGGAGATGGCCTGCAGCGCTATAGAGCACCGGAAGTATATTGGCCGTGCCCAGACCCACCAGGAAAAAGCCGGGCAGACCGCCCATGCTCCAACCCGGCCACACGGCAACCAGGAAACCCAGCGCCGCCAAGCCTGCTCCGCAGCGGAGGACAGCGACGGCACCATACCGATTGCGAAAATAATCGCCGCTTAAACGCCCGGCCAGCATGGCCGCTGAAAAACAGGCGTAGCCCAACACGGCCGCCGAGGCATCGAATCCACGCACTGTTTGCAAGTACACCGCACTCCAATCCATCACCGCACCTTCGCTTAAAAGCGCCACAAAACAGAGGAGGCCAATGAGCATCACCGTGCTGTTGGGGCGAAAACGTCCGGCTTTTTCTTCGCCGTCACCTGGCTTTGCTTCTTGTGCTCCCAGTAGCGGCAAACTTTGGGAAACAAAGACCGCACTGGCCAGCACGCAAAACGCCAGCACACTGGCCGGAAGCGGCCAGGAGGTTTTAAGCAGCAGGCTGATGCCCCCTGCTCCCACAATACCGCCCAGATTGAAAAATGCGTGTACCGACGACATCAGGGCGCGCCCGGAAAGCTTTTCGGCCCGCACCACTTCGGTATTGAGCGCCACTGCCACCAGGCCATCGGTGATGCCCAGCAAAAGGAGTGAAAGAGCTACTAATTCCACCCGCGGCACGAAGGGGATCAGTGCCAACGCCACGCAATGCAAAACACCCGCAATTGCGACCAGGGTGCGGCATCCCCAACGATTCACCGCCCAGCCGGATACCGGCATGGTGACCAGAGCGCCGATACCCAGAAAAACGATGAGGCTGCCCAACTGCACCTCATTGAGTGCAAAGGCTTCTTTAACGCTGGGGATGAGAGCCGCCCAGGCCGCCACACAAGCACCGTTCACCAGACAAATCAAGGAAAGGGCGACACGCAAACGAACAAGCTCGCCAAAAGGCTTATCGATGGTAGCAGAAGACGTCATAAAACTGAGAAGTAGGGGAGGTTTGAAAGGCGAGGGAAAAGAACTGGCTCCGCTGAAAAATGGGATGACCTGATTACTGCGTAGTAATACTTATGCGTTCTGGCTTTTCAAGACCAGGCTAACCATAATTTTTTCAATGAAACGAACTTTTTTCAGAAGTGGATAAAATTTTCCGTCAACCTGTTGATAAAATTGTGAAAAGAGGAAGGAACACTCACGCTGCCAGAGCCGATAAAGCAGTCTTCGTTACTTGAGGGGATCGATCACTTTCGTTATCGATAGTCATCCCAAGTTCCAGCATCGCATCAATAACCTCATTGCGGAAAGCGTAGCGCCACCATTCCAACTTTTCTGGAGGCAGAGGACGCGCGAGAAATTCCAGTTCCCTGTCTGCCAGGAAACGGGCATTCTCCAGATATTTTTCGTCACCGGTCAAGCGAAAGAGCACTAACATCATGCGAATATAAGAGGCGCTGGCTTCACAGGTCCACTGGCCTTTTTCGTTGAAGCCACTTTTAAGTTCACGGGCCGCCTCCATCACGCGCATTGCAAAGAATTCGGCACGCTCGCGCAGCATTGCATCCCCGGTTAACAACGCCCCCAGCGCAGTATCGTAGGGCATGGTATTGCCGATACCAAAGGCCCAGCGGCCATCGGTATAAAATCCAGGACCGACAAAAACATCGACCTCCTCCAGAAGAGGATTATGCTTGACGGCTTCATCCTTTAATTGCTGGGTGGGAAAGGTGTAGCACACTGCCGTATAGTCGAAGGCTCCTGTCTCCAAAGCCATCCACACGGGAAAGATTCTTTGTTCATCGTCGTAACCAAACCTGGCAATCCCCTGCAACAGACGTGTTGCCATCGCCTCGATCTGCCCGGCCAGCGCCTGGCCACCAGGTGTTTTTCTGAGTTCATCGCGCGCCCGCAACAAGGCAATAGCTGTGAGTGAATCGGTGTTATGACACATGGCGGCAGGCGGCATCTCCTGTGAATCGGGTTCACCGTTGCCAAAGTAATAAGGCATAAGACCCGTTTGCGGATTTTGCACCGCATCCCACTTCGCCGCCATACGCTGCGCCCAGTCCAGCACCTCATCATCGCCGCTCCGGGCATAATGAAAGCTCCAATAGTGGATGAGCGTAGCGGCGATATGGGCAAAACCAAGATGACGGGGATTAAACTCCATCGCAGGCTGTGCCTGTTGATCGTCGAAACCGTAGTGACACCAACGGTTGAAATCCATCGTCTCCGGGCGTGTGATCTGGCCCTTGTACGCCGCTTTGAACATGCGTGCCATCGCAGAAGGCTTGGCGGCCCAAAGACGCTCCAGGGGTAAATCGGCTTGTGGCTTGAATTTTGGCTGAGGATAGCTTCCAATCGCAAGCGGCTGCAAGGCTTCCACATCGAACTGCGCCTCTTGCCCCAGATAGCCAAGGCCGGAGGTGGGTTCGAATCCACAGCTCACAAAAGCGTCCACCATCTCGTCAACCAGCAACGCATATCGCTGGTCGCCGGTGGCTATCGTCAGCCGATCCAGAATACCCCATAACTTTAAATCCAGACGCTTAGGCTCCATTTCGAAAGGTGCAGCCGGAAACCAGAAGCTCAGGTAGGAATCGCCATCCCTGGCTCCAACCGAACGATACGAATTATCGGTGCGGCGGGTTATCGTCAGGCAAAGAGGCCCCGCGGGGCTATTGCCCCAACGAGCGGATTGCTTCTCGATCAGCGTTTCAACTGCCTGGCGAGCAAACTGAATATAATGATTCATAAAGGAAAGCGACCTCAATTATGATGCGACGTTATCGTGGGAAAGTTGCTCGGGGGCCAGTTTCCTGAGCCACTTTGCATGTCCATCCACGAAAAACACGTTATTACCGTCGAAGTGCGACCCCGTATTGGCAGGCGCCTCGTTCATCATTCTCGCCATGACGGTGGTATAGTTCCCGCTCCAGTAAAAACGATCGCAGGTACCAATCGCCGTGCATTGTTTGCGGTCTAGCCCGAAGATTGTTTCAGCGGGAGCAACAAATTCTGCCAACAACCGCCCCACCGAACCTGTCACCGGAAAAACGGCGGTATAGCTTGACACGGGAATGGGTGGATTTCTGTCGGGGCTGCCCTCACTATAGCCGCTGTCGTTCGACCAGGACGGACAAACACAAGCCTGGCTACTTTTGACATAAGGCATAATTAACGCCATCCAGCTATATAATTGCGTGGTGTCACCGGGAGCGCCATTATATTGATAGGCTGGAGGCATGCGCTCATCGTAATCCTGGGTATACATTTGCACCCCCAATCCCAACTGTTTGAGGTTGGAGAGGCAAGAGGCACGCCGGGCATTCTCACGCGCCCTTGCAAAGACAGGAAAGAGAATTGCCGCCAATATTGATATGATCGCAATGACGACCAAAATTTCAATGAGCGTGAATCCAGACTTTTTTCGTTTTTTCATAACTCTTCTCTCCACCGCAGATGCGTGATATTTTGCATGAATCTTTCAATGAATGGTGGTGCTTGCAGATTTGTTCTTGCAGGCGCTCTTAGGGCTGGCGCTTACCGTCTACCACTAAAAGCATTACGCCTTTATTGATGCCGCTCATAAATTTATCTTTCTTCACCCGCACTGCGATTTTATTTTCACCTCGCGGGATGAGTGCGCCAGTGATATCGAAGTGCAATGGCTTATCCCAACCTTCGTAATTGGCCCCCAGGTCACGGCGGCCCATTTCTTTGCCATTGACATAGATAGTGGCATCGCCATCGACAGCGCCCAGATAAAGGAATACGCGTTGCTGGTTTTTATAGAGCGGAGTGGGGATTTGGCGGCGATACCAGGCAACGCCGTTGTAGCCTGTGTAGCCCTGCTCCTGCCACCAGCGATCGGCATCTATCGTCGGCCAGGCGGTGTCGTTGAATTCGGCTTTAAACCAGCCCAATTCACTTCCATTCTCTTTGGGGTCGGGCTGAAAATGCCATTGTTTATCGTAATTCCCGGCGATCTGTGGATTATTAAACTGCTCGAATAAAATCATCAGACTGTTCAAGTCGGTCCTGAATTCCCGTGTATACGCCATAACCGATTCAAACATGACCGGCCCGTTATCAAAGACATCGCCCTCTTTGTAGCTTTGAACGAACCTCTCCAGGCGATCGAAGGCTGCCGCAGCCTCCATCAGCTTACTCTCTCCCCGAATCCGAAAGAACTCATTTAAAAGGCGCACAAACTCATAGCCCGCCCAAACACCTTCCAGGCGTTTTTCATAGGGTGCTTTTCCTTTCACCTGCGCGCGAGCTTGCTCGATATAGATACCCATTTCACCGACTAATGATGGCGTAAACAATTTTTGCAAATTATAACCGCCGCCGTAGTAGATGGGGCCTTTTTGCGACTCTGTCTCGATTAACTCGTGATACTTCTTCATCGCAGCGGCTGCCGGCCCATAGTAATTTTTGTAATACAGATCGAGTTCTTTTTGCACGTCCATATCCGGGTTCCACAGCAGCCGGGTGTACATGTAAAGGTCAAGCCCTTGCGGCCCCCACGAGGGATGCGCTTCCAGATAGACACTTTCGACATTGAGCTTGCGATACTCACGCACACGATCGACCATCACGCTTGTAACAGGCAAGGGGCCAAACCAGGCATAGCCCGACCAGTATTCATAGACTCCAAGCGGCGCCATTTTTCCATAGCCCTCTAACATGTGAAGAAAACGGGCGTTTTGCGCACTCGATGAGTCGCGAAGCTTGCGTGAATAATCGCTGTAAGCAGCAGCGTAGGCAGCGGCACGCACAATGGTATTGGGTTCGAGGGTCTTCACCAACGTGGGCACTTCAGCATGTTGGTTATAGGCTAACCAACCGACCTTGGCTCCCGGCACAGCCTGCGCCAAACGTTTGGCAACCAGATTATTGAAAGTCGCAACCCTGTTAGCTTTGGACACCTGTCCGGTAGCCGCATTGATGAGCTGCGGATCGTCCATGGCCGTGCATAATTCACACTGGCACCAGAGATGCCCGTCGTTGGGTTCCAGCGAGAAAATTTTCTGCTCAGGATGTTGTTTGGCCTGCTCGATAATTTTCTGGGTCACCAGGTCTTGAACTGCCGGATTGCCAAGGCACAATTGCGCGTGTGACTGGGAACTACGCACACCGTCGATTAGCGCGAAGTATTCGGGATGGGTCGCGTAATAAGCTCCATGCGGCACCAAATATTGGTAGTTGTGGTCGAAACTGACGGTATAATATCCACCATACTCTGCGGGTGTCCACGTGTTGGTATTTTGTCGATTCCGTGTGGCCCAAAGCCGGGCTTGCTGACGTTGCTCGGGCGACTCATCCCGCCACCAGCGATAAGAATTTATTCCTTCGCGGTATTCAAAACCAGGCGTCGAAGTTCGTTTTCCTATTTTCAATTGAATGGTGGATGTATGGGGAACAAATTCTCCCCACGGCTCAGGGCGATACCAGCGCACCCCCAACTCATCCAGAAGGTTATAGACACCGTAGAGTGTTCCCCGATCGTTTACGGAAATTTGTTCGTTACCATCTTTATCTTTCCCAAGACTCACCGCCAGTTTCATTCCACCGACAATGCGCACCCGGTTGGCTTCAACGGCAACTACCGATTCCTCGACCTCCATTTTCTCGGGGAGTAAGTCGGCATTGGCAGGATGATGTCCGACGATAACCACAGGTTTATCGGCTGGAACCACTTCGCTTTGAACCACAGCGATCTGCTTGCCGCTCATTTTGCTGAGATATGTCGTTAATTCCTGAGCGGCAAACTTCTCTGAAGCAGAGGCGTTGGGCGTGACAACGATCGTTGGGACCTGATCCGGCGCGACCAAAGTGAACTCCTGGGCATTGGCCATTGCCGGCAAAAAGCCCAAAGTGCATGAAATCATTGCCGCCAGAACCAACACAGACACCCGGCTAATTTTAATACTCATCGGTTTAATAAAGAAACAAATTCCCCCCACCGGATTACGGGCGAGGGAAATCTCATATCCAGCTAAACACAATCGACTTGCCTTCTCTCTACCCCTTAAGATGCACTCGGCTGCCAAAGCCGCCAGTTGGCCGTAGTCACGCTGCTTGGTTGTGTCAGTATTTGTTCGATTTTTTGCCATTTAACATGACCGTCTGCAAATAACACATTGGGGCCGTTGAAATGCTGGCCGTTTGGAACATACAATGCATAGTCGAAAGGCCGCGATGCAGCGACGTTGGTGTACCAGGTCGAATAGTTGCCAACCACAGTACCACAGGCCACAGTGGAAGCATGGTTTTCGGTAAGCAGCAGGAGTTCTGCCGGAGTGTTGATAGCGGCCATCGAAATAGGAGGCGTGTTCTCGTTTCCGGGCTGCAACGCCACATTCATTCCGTAAGAGGGGTAGCCATCCTCAATTTTACAGGTGCCCAGGTTGCCCAGATTGGGGCATTCGTAAATCTGGCTATTCTTGACATAAGGAGCCAAAAGCTGTGGATACACAAAGTAATTAGCTCCAACTCGATTCAGCAGAGGAACCATTTTCTCGTCATAATCCTGGGTATATTGCATAACTCCCAGCCCGATTTGCTTCAAATTGCTCTGACAGCTCGAACGCCGGGCATTTTCGCGAGCACGGGCAAAAACCGGAAACAGAATCGCCGCTAATATTGCAATAATAGCAATTACGACTAATAATTCTATCAAAGTAAAACCATTCTTCCTGAAACGATTGGTGAAGGAAAGCTGCCTCATTGTAACTCCTGAACTATTTGATAAATGTTCCTGTAATATTCAATTTTCTTGAACAGTGATTCCGTTAACGATAATTTTAGTATACCCACTACATGTAGCCTTCTAACCTGATTTTGAGAGTACAGAGGCAATATTTTTGTACTTTTCTGAACATGGCGTTACATTGAGTGGGTATAAATTCCGCTCTCGAAAACCGGCTATATAACACCAATCCTGAACACTAACCTCCTCTTATTGTGACCAAGAAAACAGAATTCAGGAAACAGGAAACTTACTCTTGAGAGAAGCATTTTGCTTTTACCTTGAACAAAAAGCTGTGTTCTGGCTCCCCGCAATTCGCGAGGATGACGGGCGTAGGATGCTTACGGTAGACAGCAAAGTCTGGTTGCCTCCCTGTTTCCTGTATTCTGTTTACTGTCTACCTGCTGGAGAGGAAGATAATATCTGGGATTCGTATAACACCTTGCTACAATGGGTGTAGCGTTAACTCATATGGAATTTAGCCGCTCGAAGTCGGATATAAACCCAGTCGTTGACCATACCGATATCACATGAAACCGGAAAAATCACGTCGCATATTACTTGCCGATTTACGTGAGAAGCTCATTCCGTGGGCTAAACAGCACGGTATTAAGCAGCTTGTGCTGGCCAAACCACCCATCACTGCACCCGAACCTGTGAAGGTATGGCACCACGAGGGAAGCCCGCTGCAAATATTAGATAATCAACCGATACAAGACCGCTTGCAGACCTGGCGCGACAGCCATATGCTCGCTTCGCGCTCACCACGCCTATGCTGCGTCATCCAGGGAGAAATCGATTGGAGAATCGGGATTACCAGCGAAATGGCCCATACGCTTGAAGGCGAAGGCGCGCAGAGCGATTTTCATGTCGTTTCAATGCCGAAAGGAACTTTCTTTCTCATTCCTCCCGGTGTTCCCTACTCAGACGGCCGCTATCCCCATTGGGAACGCGAAGACCAGGACCAGGAAGAGGCGTTAGTATTTTGGTTGCAAATATTGCCGCATGGAGTTTTTTGCCACCGCTGTTGCAGCGTTCATTCTACCCACACCAATTTGCCACCGATTTACCTGATTGGCAACACTCCAGGGATACTGGTCAGGGAACTGCTGGAACTCGTTTCCGGCACTATGCGACAAAAAGACGAGCAAACCGCACAATTGCTATTAGTGGATATATTACGATACGTTGAGCGTGCCCTGTCGGCGCAGCATATTCCACAGGTGGAGTTCACGAACGCCCTTTTAGGCACTGAACCGATAGAATTCACCATGCCGGGAAATATGAGTCCCATCCTACAGCGTGCCAGTGAATTCATCTCCATTAATCTCCACCACTCCATCGAGCTGCCACAGATCGCACAATACGCAGGTACATCACCGACTCATCTCAACCGGTGCTTTCAGCATGAATGCGATCGGAGCGTAATGCAATTCGTCCGCGAACGGCGCATTCACATTGCCAAGGCACTGCTGCGCGATTCGGAACTGTCAATGCAAGAGATCGGTGAATTGGTCGGTTATCCCAATCAATCGCATTTTGCGCGCTTATTCAAGCAGATGCAAGACACCTCGCCACTGCAGTATCGAGCCTTAGCGCGCCAAACAAGTAAAGAATGAGAATGATTACTAAAGCACAAGTCAATCAGAGCACATTGCATATCCACTACGCTTTGTTAGATGGCATCCGCCTCCGGGACTCTCGAGGTTATTTCGAACGATATAGAGTGATCTTTAATCGCATCATACCATTTTTACAAAATAATCTCCTATCACGGTGAGTAGGTAAGTGACGGTAGACAGCATACAGGATGGCAACCGGAAGAACTAAGTCAGAATGCTGAATGCAGAAGTAGGCAGCCGAGCGTTAATGGCAGCGGTTGCCGGATTGCTATTAAAAGTCATCCCAAAACCCCTCCGGCACAGCCGCAATATGCACTTGGGCCAACCCGCGCCGGTCGGAGTTGAAGACAACGTGGCGATTATCACTGGTGAGGTAGGGGTGGGCATGGGAATATTGAGGATATCCGGCGGAAGTCAACGACGAACAGAGCACCTGCGTCTTGCCGCTCGCGATATTGCCCACAAGTAACGGCACATCCGGCAGGTCGTGGGTATCGACAATAAAATAGCGCCCGCAACGTGAGGCTGCCACATGGTTCCAGATCCACGGACTATCGAAAACCACACGCGGCTTTGCCCATGTCGTGCATACCTCCACCACATTGCCGACACGCAGGCCATCATCATAGGGCGCGGTGAGTGTGACGAGCACTCGCTCGCTCTGCCCTATCCAGCACTCGTGGCCAGTGGTTCCCGGCGTGTAAGGTGGACCCACCGGGAAATCGCACCGATTATTGCCTTCGCTATCAATGCTATACAAACCCACACCGCGTTCGTCGTAGAGACGAATGATGTTGCCGGCCTCATCGGCCAGGCAGCCACGGTTTTCCTGCACCAGAATCCGTTGCTCGGCGTGCAGGCGGTATTGCAAATGGGGATTGACCAGATGCGGGCTGACATGAATCCAATCGCCACTGCCGCTATTCAGGTCGAAGCGAAAAACCCCGAATGTATCGGGAGCCGGACGTCCCGCCGCCAGCCCCCAACGGCCATCGGGGCTGATGGTGGCGGGGCCAAGCCCTGGCAGGCCGTCCCAAGCGAAAAGCTCGTCGCTTGTCATGGCGTTCAGGTCGAGCTGCAACAGCACATGGCTTTTTTCGCGTTGTTGCACGGCATAAATTTGGCCGCTCCAGGCCGATGTTGCCAGGGCGTGAACCCCTGAGCCGATACCGAAAATATTCTCTGCCAGGCAAGTGATGCGGTGGCGCTCGATGTCATACACTATCAAATCACCGGGCTGGCGCGGGTTCGATGAAGCGGTGCGAAACAGCGCCAGGCGGTTGCCGTCGGCACTGCACGGCGGTTGTTCGTGGTAGAGGTTGTGCGTGATGGCCGGAGCCGAAGTCAATTGCCACACGCGCGCGCCCGAAGCGTTTTCATCGCGCCGCTCTATAGCTTCGCGCCACCAGGAAAGAGGATTCATGGCGTTGCTTTGAAGTATTTATCACGCAAATAATCGGCACGCAGTTCGCTGATTTTATAGCTGAACTCCATCCAGTCGTCGCGAAGCGCGGCGGCTTTGAGGAGGGTGGCGGCGTTCCAATCGTTGGGCGTGCCCAATGCTTCGCCTTGAGCCGTATATTCATCCATGACCGGTTTAAGCACGTTATTATAGAACTCCTGGTCGCCCAGCTTCTCATCGTCCCAGAAAGTAGCAGCGGCTTTGGCCGTCGCCAGATACTTGAACCAGGCAACGCGCAGCATACGCTTTTCCATCGCGGTTTTTTGCGCCGCGGTCGGCGGTTGAAAATGCAGGAAACCGAAATTGCCGGTATCGTGTACCTGCCCGCCCCAACTCACGCCGCCCGCCTTACCATAGGGCATCCAGCGGATAATCGAGAACCGCCAGTTCTCATTGCCCTGCGGCAGATATTCGTAAACGGCTTCCCAGGGAATGAAGACGAAGGTACCAAAGCCTTTTTCGAGCGGCAGCGATTCAACTTTGGCGAATTCTTTGAGCGAGCGGTAATGGCGGTGCGAAACGCCCCAATCATAATAATCGGTGGCATCGGCAAATGGCCGGGTGAATATCTGGTAGTAAGGCACATTTTGTACCCCGGGGGCAAAGAAGATTTCATAGCCTTCCTTGCGCGCCGGAGATTGCGGATCGACAACATTATCCAGCAGCTCACCGATCAACGGCTCGGCGGCTTCGATGTAGAGATACCAACCCTTTTCGTTATAGACCGAATAGAATGCCGTTTCGCGCGCCGCAGCCGCCGCGTCTTTAGTCGCATCGCGCTGGGTGGTGGCATCGAGCACCAAATCCTGGGCGGCAGCATCGTTGTAATCCACAAAACGCGCTTCCCGATTGCGGGCGTTTTTCACCATCTCCGACTGCGACCATGCCGTCACGCCGTAGGGAACCTTTTCCAGAAAGCGCACTTCATATTTTTTGGAGCTTGCTTGGTTGGCTAAAACGCTGCTTGCGCTTAATACGACAAATAATAATGCCAGGAGCTTCTTCATGGTGTGCCCTCCTCCATCGTCTGCTGAATCTTGAGGATCTGCTCGATCATCTCCAGGCGCACCCCGTTCAGATCGGCAGTGCGTTCGTCTAATAGCTCCAGCCACATCAGTGCTTTTTTCGCTGTGAACATCGTCTCCACCTTACCGGTGGCAATGGCCTCGGCGGCGACTTGCTTGAGCTTGGTGGCATAGCGCACATCGTCGATACCTTCACGGAAACCTTCCCAGGCGATGGTATCGATAGGGCCGTTGGCAGTGGGATAAACCAGATTGAACTGGCGAAACTTCTCGCCTAGAAAATCATTCCAGGTGTTTTGCTTCCACTTCTCATGCAAGGTCAGGTGCAGTTGCGAGTTATACTTGTAGTTAAAAGAACCATCGTAATTCGCTTTGTAGCGCCCCAGCCCTTCCCACAGGCGATAGACGTTGGGGTTCTCGACACCACTGTGAGGCCCGGCGTAGCTGGCGACCTTGGAACCAATGGCATGCCAGGTGGCGGCATGCTGACGCTCGGGCCAGCCGCCGTGGTTGGCATAGTCCATCATGTAACCGGCCAGGTTGAAGTGCTTATTATTGGCCGTTGTCACCCACAGCTTAAGTCCTTTGGAAGCCGAATATTCAGCTAACTCGCGCATCTGCTTGATGTGTGCCACCCCGGCTTCATCCCAGCTTGTAATGTAAATATCGCTATGACCAACCTCTTCTTTCAGGGTGCGGGCCAGGTCGTCGATGCGCTGCCGGTAAAGGCTGGGATCTTTGGATTCGGCGTTGGAAACATAGGCGACGCGCCCGCTGGATAGCAGCGGCTTCATGGTCGCACCGGCCTGTTTCAGGAGACGCAATTCATGGCGCACATCCTCCATCGCCTGCGCCCGGTCCGGCTTGTTGCTGAGGTTCAAATCTGAGCGGATATTGACTACGTTGTGCGCGATGAGATTTCTATACCACGCCAACTGAAGCCTATCGACCTCTTCCTGCGGCAGTTTCAAGCGCCTGGCAACCTCCAGCACGTTAGTGGCATAGAGCGTCACCAGATAGTCTTTATCGGTATCGTAATAGGTTTTGGGGGCAGGCAATGCAAACGGCAGCACTCGCACTTCCAGGTTTACGGCACCCGCCGGGCGGCCATCGGCCAGCAGTTGAATGGGGCCGCGATAGATACCGGCGGGAGTGTTTTCCGGCACCTTCACGGTAACCCAGATCTGCTTATTCTCGCCTTTGACAAGCTGCACCGGTTGCAGGGTTTTGCTATCGGCCACCGGCTCGGTGAGGTAGTTGAAGAACTTTTCGGCCTTTTCAGCCGGGTAGCTGATCCAGCGATACTCATTACCCACACGCAAGTAGTTTTCCTGCTTCTCGCGATCGACTTTGACCAGCGTTTCATCGTTGAGCAGTAACTCAGGCACGAGTTCGCGGCGATTGCTGTCGCCAAAATAGCTATACCAGGCAGTGCCGCCCTGGTACCAGGTCTTGACGACTTTAATATCCACCGCACCAACGGGAATTTGCCCGCCCGTGCCGATGAGTGGAGTTGGCTTGAGTTCCAGGCGAGCTACATCGGCACGGGGTGCGATGACGAATGAAGCCGGCTCAAATTCGCCCTGGGCCGCCACAATACGAAGTTGATTGCTCAAACGCCCGTCTGTGGGCATTTTATCCGGCAAGCGGGGAATGGAGCTGAGCGCGGGAACGGCGTAGGTATCGAATGCGCCTTGGTTACCAGGCTGTTGTGCTTGCGCCGCGGACAGGAAGGCTCCGCTCATGACGAGAGCGAGAAACAGTTTTGTTTTCATTATTTTTAGAAGTGAATCGGATGTAATACCAGTCCAGCAAATTAACTTTCTAACTTCTCTATTCCTGTGGGTAGTCACCAGAATTAACTGTGGGTCTTAACAGGTGACGGGAAAGCTTGGCAGCGCGATCTCCCCTCCCTCAGGGAGGGCTGGGGGAGGGATTTCTGTCACAGAGCTAACATCACTTTGAAAGAGAACTCTTTCGTAAAATCCGACAAGAGATTTGTTATTTCTATTTTCAATTCCTGACTTGATATTACGCCCAAAATCCCCCACCCAGCCTCCCCTGGGGGGGAGGAGTGATGCCTGGCAAAGCTACTTCTTCCAGGCAAAAACAATCGGCATGGTGGCGGCCATCGCTTCGGTGGCTCCCGAACCGGTGCCGGTCCCTTGCTTGGCGTAGACATCATCCACCGCTTCTTTTTTGAGCCACTTCACATGGCCATCGAAATAGGCATAATTGCCGCCGCCCATGTGGCGATCCATCATGCACAAAGGCAAAGCCGTGCCGGTCCAGGCATGAAACGCCGAAAAGCCCCAACCGCGTGTCTCATAATAATTGCTGTAAGGGTAATAGGTTTCAGCCAGCAAGCCGGTGAGCGATGCGTTGGGCACTGAATCCATCGCGGTTGTAATCGGCGTCGTAGCGTTATAGGGAATGGCGCAAATGACGGCGCTGCTGGTTATCGCCGGGAAGCCGTAATGCGTTGCATAAGCGTTGGGTGTGGTGTTGGTGAATCGTGGGGCGTTGGGGCAATAGACGATCTGGCGGTTTTTGATATAAGGCTGAATCGGGTCGAATCTCGACTCATCCGAACCAAGGCTATATGGCACGAGCTTGCCGTCGTTATCCGTTGCATATTGCAGCACGGAAAGAGCCAACTGCTTCAAATTGCTGGCACAACTGGAACGCCGTGCGTTCTCTCGCGCCCGGGCGAACACCGGAAAGAGAATCGCCGCAAGAATAGCTATAATAGCAATTACCACCAAAATTTCTATCAGCGTGAACCCCAGTCCCTTCTTAAAACCAATCCGTTGCATGTCTAAACCTCCTTTCACGAAATCAGAATGCGGGGCGCAACCCCCATTGTGTCATTGTTTGCGAATGTTTGCGAGCTTGAACAGCCTTGTTCCCAGTGGCGGTAGCTGCACCAGCACTTTGCCGTCACGGATAGACATTTTCTCCTGTGCCTGATACACATCCACCCCGTCGGCGCTTTGCAAACCGGCCAACGCCAGTGTCGCTTCTTCTGCTTTGCGAGAATCGTTGACCACCAGTAAATAGCTCTCGCCGGCCGATTCTTTGAGAGCGACGTGCAAAGCCGGGTTCGCCGGAGCCAATGTGAGCGTGCGCGTAGAATTGGGGATAAGCAGCACCGATTCCAGCTTTGCCAGTTCGCCAACAACAGTGCTCAAAATCTTCTGGTGTTCGGGGTGCGCCCCGGTGTACCAGCCCACTTTGGTTTTGGCATGGCGATCGTCCCAGGCATAAACGCCAAGTCCATTAGCGCCCGAAGCAATGGCAATATAGGCCATGCAACGCAACTCCTGTTCCGTGGGCAGCTTCGTTTCATATTGGGGAATGACCGTCCATACCGGCTTGAGCCCGCCCACGGCACGGATAGCAGCCTTGGTGTGGTCGGCCACGGTGCGTAGCGAAACATTGGGAATCGGGTAAGGGTCGCACCCCAGAATATCGGCTCCTTCGGCGGTTTCCTGAAAACGCGTCGGGTTATTCTGCACATTGATAATCGGCCGCCCCGGCGCAAGTTGCTTCATCGCGTTGTAGCTATCGCGTAGATGCTCTAATTTGCCCCACGGCTCATCGGCTCCATACCAGAGGGAAAGCGCCGGGTGATCGGCCAATGCCGCGACACCACGCAAATTACTCGACTTGCCGCTTACCGAAAGGGTGACGTTGTTCTCTTTGGCGATGTCCAAATAGCGGCGCATGGTCGCGATATCTTCATCCGAATTCGGGCTGATACCCATAAAATTGGAGTCGGGGGCGCGCGGTGTCACAATGTTGAAGCCCATTTTCCCCAACGTGCCAAAATCCTCGGCAAAGGCATGATATGCTACCAACGGGAAAACCGGCCGGCCGTTAAGAATAAAACGATTTTGCTCATCGATACGCACCGGCTGCGCGGTGGTATCGCCATTAATGACACGCACACTCTTGGAATAGACTTCGCGATTATTGGAAAAAGCATTCACTGTGAGCGTGTACTGAGCCTTCCAGCCCGGTGGAGTGAACACCACGTCCTTGCGCCTGGCCTCGGTGAGCGGAAAACGTTGCACCACCGAGCTGGCACCGTTGGGCGTTTGCCATTGCAATACAATGTCCAATGGCAGTGCCTGCGAATCGATCTGGTCGAGACTCACTGCCACCTGCTTGCGATAGGGCAAAGCATGGACGTAGGTCTCCAGCGGCGGCAGGGTGTTAATAGCCCTGGCAATATTCGAAACCCGAATTTCTCCCACCCGCACGTTCTTCATGCCGCTTAGAAAATTGAGAGCATTGCCGGGGTTGCTTTGCAGCGGCTGCTCGCCCTGGCGCACCAGGTAACGTGTGCGGTCGAGGCTGCCATCGATCCAGGTGCGAATGACTTTGACGACCGGATCATAAGTAACGGCCACGTGCGTCCAGCGGTTGGGGGCCAGGGGCAACACGCCGCCAAAGCCTTCGGTTTCCACCGGATAGTATTTGAACTGCTTGTCGGTGGTAGTGAAGATTTGCTGGGTGGGAAAAGTCATCCAGTCGTTGCGCAGCTTGCCGTCTTTGATGGTCGTGAAAAACGAACCCATCTTGGTAAAAATTTGGCCGCCGGGATTCGGGGTTTTCTCATCCGCTTGTTGCAGTTGCAACCACATTTCCAGCGTCAGTCCACGCGTGAAGTCGAGTTTGCCGCCGTCCTTGACACTGATGACGTTGCCCTGCGCTTCACCAAATTGCAATGCCTGGCCGAACCGCTCGTCGGGCACGATGGTGCCGCCCTTTATCGTGGCCTCGAAAGCTTGTTTGCGGTCTTTCAAACCGCCCTCTTGCGGCTGCAACAACAGCAGAGTGTGTTCATCGACTTCTAACCCGCTCTTACCCTGCGCCCGGGCACCATTATTTCCACAACACAGCAGAGCGGCCAACAGTGGAATGAGATATTTCCTTTTCATACGCGACTCCTTAAGGCTTGCAATTTTTCGGGTGTAGCGCAGTCGGTCGTGCATTCGCTGCGTGGCAGCAACATGGCCATTGGTGGCGAGAGGAGAAAACAACGTTACTTCGGGATTCTTTGTAGCATTGCTCATAACTACTATTATGAACAATAGGGCTATGAAGCCAACAGCGCGAAAATAATCAGCAATTTGATGTTTTCGCTCATATTTTTGGCTGTTGAACCAGCCGGCGATACTGCGAAGGCGTCACACCATGACGCTGTGTGAAAAGCCGGGAAAAATGCGCCGGAGTGGGAAAACCGGCCTGTTGCGCCACCTCGGAAATCGAGGCATCGCTCGCTTCAAGCAAGCGACGGGCAACTTCGAGGCGATGGTGCAAAAGATATTCGCGCGGGGCCTGCCCCATGACACGGTGGAAGTTGCGCCGGAATTGCGCCGGGCTATAGCCGGAATCGTGGATGTGCTGTTCCACCGTTTTCCCGGGCGATTGATGCATGGCTTCGAGCACCCGTCCCAGCCAGGGCGGCACCTGACGGCGGGCGAATTGCGCGAAATCGCCGCCCAAAGACTCCCAGCACCAGCCGACTACCGCGCGGCCCAAACCTTCGCAGACCAGGACATTGGGCAGCTTGCCGCTTTCATCTTCCACCGCCAGGTCTTCCAGCCAGTTCTCCAACCGGGCACTATGGGCGGGCTTCCATCGCGCCGGAGCCAACGGGGCCAGTGCATCGATATGTTCGTAGAGCGTGGCCACAAACCCTAATGAGAGCCACTGCGCATCGCTGAGCACGCGAATCACCCGCTGTTTGGCATAAGCATGCAGCCAGGCCTCGCCCGCCTGAAGTTGGAAGGTTTCTCCTTCCAGTTCCACCTGCAATGCGCCGCGCCGCACCACCCAGAGAAAATAAGCCGGCATGGAAATACCGGCCCAACTAGTTCCACTTTTCCATTGGTGGTGTCGCGCCCAGTAAAGAGAGGTGCGCAGGTAACGTCCAAAATCGGTTTCCGGCAAAGCCATGTCATACCGCTCCTAAGAATTAACGCCCTTCCCCGTTCCATAGCACGCAAAGCCTTCGGCACCGCAAACTTCGTCGCGAGTTTTAAATGAGCCACAGATTGACACAGATTACACAGATGAGTGTTGAAGTCAGGATAAGCAGATGCTCTCCGCCAACGGATGACTAAATGAGACGTTGAAACGGCTCTGTGCCCACAATCTGTGTAATCTGTGGCTAAAATTCCTCATAGGGAATATGAACGTCTGCTTGCTTCTTCCCCGCTCCAGCTAAACGTGGTTCGACAACTAATACTCCGTTGCGAAAATATGCAACGAAAAAAGTTAAACCAGTGGCTTTAATTATGTCATATGACCATTCTTGTTGATCTTAATTCCATCAAATGAATCTGACCGAGAATATCCGCCTTTGGTAAAGCGCTGGTTTGGGTATATTTAGTCTGCCGGTGCCTCAGGTAAGAGAGAGGGAGTAAGCGAGAATATTTATGTTCAATAACATCTTTGATGTCGCAAAGTTTGGGGCCGTTGCAGATGGCTCGACACTCGATACCGCTGCTATCCAGGCAGCGATCGAAGCCTGTACGCAAGCCGGTGGCGGCACCGTCTATCTAGGGCCGGGGCAGTATCTTTCGGGAACGATACATCTCAAAAGCAATGTCCGCCTCTATCTCGAAGTGGGCGCAGAGCTTAAAGGCAGCACGCAGATCGACGATTACGATGAGATCCCGCGCCCTAATCCCGAACGCCATACTCTCCCCTATTGGTTCCTGCTCTACGCCGAGAACGCGCAGAACGTTTCCATTGAAGGCCGCGGCACCATCAACGGGCAAGGGCGCGCGTTTTGGTCCGATAAAATGATTAACGATAAGGTGGTGGGGCCGCTGGAGAAACGGCCTCGCTCTTTAATCATGTTTATCGATTGCCAGAACCTGCTGTTTCGCGATGTAACCATGCGCGACTCGGCCTGCTACACCGTGTGGCTTATTGGTTGCGCTGAAGTCAATATCGAC
>DAITOV010000052.1:0-19514 GCA_036833945.1 Abditibacteriia bacterium | reverse complement strand
GAAAATTTGTTTGCTTTTGAGGTAGGGCTGGAGCATATCTACCCAACCCACTTCCGGGCTTGCGAAAGAGAGATTATTATTGTTATCGGTCCATACGATGGGGTAGCGTCCGTCATAATCTTGAACATATTGTGCAAAGCCAAGTGCGATCTGCTTCAGGTTGCTCTGGCAGGAAGCGCGACGGGCGTTTTCTCTCGCCCGGGCGAAGACGGGGAAAAGAATTGCTGCGAGTATAGCGATAATGGCTATGACGACAAGAAGCTCTATGAGGGTAAAACCTTGTTTTCTTTTCTCTAACATTGGCATGAAGAATCTCCTTTTTATGTTGTTCATCGGGTGATGTGGGATAGTAGCTATTGCCATTGTTCCCATAAAAGTATACCCCTCACGGGAGGGGTTCAAACCTGGTGAGGGGTTAAGGGGTTATCCAAATCAGCCAATATTCTTATCCTTTGCGCCCCGATTCAGCAGCGTTGCCAATTCTGTTAAATTGAGTTCATTATATGGATGCGTCCCTCACGCCTTTTTTAGAAGTCCGGCTGCATTACGCGGTCCGGCACTCCTGGCCTGCGCAGACCGGTCCGTTCCAATCGTCGCCGCCTCACTACACACTGTGGGCGATTGAAGAAGGGGGCGTGCAGATCGAGTGCGATGGCCAAATCTGGGAGTTGGTGCCGGGGTCACTTTTGCTGATGCCGATGCGCCAGCGTTCGGTGACGGCGATGCACGATTCTCGCTGGCTATCGATAGCGTTCGTGCCCTCGCTGTTTGGTAAAGTCGATCCTTTACAGGTGCTACAAGCGCCGCAGCTCTTTGAAGGGGAGAGCCTGGATGGAGGGGCGATGGTTTCGTTGATGCAGCAACTGGTGGAATATTGGATGCGCCGCAGCTCCATTGAAATTGTCACACCGGAGATCATGGGAGGGCGCTGGCCCGAAGTCACGGGGATGGCGGCCAACCAATCGGCAGCCGAGGCGATGATTAGCCAGGGGTTCATGCGCTCGCTCTTCGGGCTATGCTGGCAGCAGATGGAAGACCGGCAGAGCGCCACCGAGTTGGAAAGCGAACTGCCGCCGTGGCTTAACCAGTGTCTGGCGCTCATACGCCATAAGCCCGAAATCACCATTGCCGGGCTGGCCCACGAAGTGGGGTTTAGTGCCTCGCAGTTGCGCCGGGCGTTTCATGAATGGCTGGGCGTTTCACCGCAACAGTATGTGTTTGGCTATCGTATGGAGCAGGCACGGCATCTTCTCGAAACTACCGAGTGGCCCATTCATGAAATTGCCCATCATTTAGGTTTTCGCAGCGCGCCGACTTTTACCCGGGTGTTTAAGGAAAATTTCCGCGTGCCGCCCGCGCAGTATCGTCAGGGTATTCGTCCTGAAAGTGTGGTGAATCTCTCGTAGGGACTCCCTTGTGGGTGCCCGGTGTGTCTGAGACAGTGCGTCGTGCTAATCGGACTACAGCGTCGCGGGCACCCACAAGGGTAGCCCCTACAATATTCCTTTAATGCGAATGCGGTGCCAGAAACAGCTTCACACCCATCGCAAAGGCATAACCAACCAATGTGGCGGCAGTGATGCTCCAGCCTTCATCATCGGCGTGCGCTTCGGGCAGCAGGTCGCAGGCGGCGACGTAGAGAAAGCTGCCACCGGCCAACCCCAGAATGATGCCCTGCGTTCCGGAATTCACCGGCACCACGCAGTGATAGAACAATGCGCCTAATAAGATGAAGGCGGCGATGAAGGTGGTGGAAAGCAGCGTGCGCTGATGGGTGCGTCCTGCGCGTAGCATGATGGCCCCCACGCTTACTCCGGCAGCCATTTGATGCAGGAAGATGGCCAGAATCACGACCAAACCCACTGCCTGCGAAACCGAAAACGCGGCTGCAATGGTGAGGCCGTCGGCGAAGTTATGGATACCCATGCCGACCAGCGCCATGGTGTCGGCGTGCCCGTGCGGTTGGTTATGCGGTGTGGGGGCGTGAGAGTGTGTGTGGGTATGCGAATGGGCGTGCGAGTGATCGTGGCCGCAATCGGTGTGAATCTCGATGGGCTTTGCGCCTTTGTCCGGTTCGATCTCACATTCGCGGTGACGGCAAGCATGGAAGTGTGTCATGCGTTCGGCGAAATAGAGCACCAAAAAACCGAACGCAGCACCCCACATGGCGTAGTCGTGGTTGTTCTCCAGTGCCTCGGGAATAAGGTCGTGCAGCGCCGTGGCCAGCATCAGACCGGCCGAGAAGCCAATCAACAGCGACAGGCGGTGATAGAACAAGTGCTTGCGCAGCATGGGGGCGTTGGGGAGAGCAGAACCCAGCACCAGGGCAACGCCGGCGAATATGGCTAAGAAAATAGAAGGGAGCAGGCCAGGAGACGACATAGAAATAAATGTATTTGAGAATTAATTATCAATAATGATAATGCAGTGACGCCGGAAAGTCAAATTTTGATTAAGGAACAGCTAAATTTTTGATGACTTATTGAGAAAACGGATAATCTCACTCATTGTCATTCTGAGCCTGCGAAGAATCTATTTTTATTTTGCTAAAACGTTGTACGTAGGCAGCTATGTTTTAGCTTGCGAAGGCAAGATTCTTCGCAGGCTCAGAATGACAGGGCGCGGTGTTTATCTTTAAAAATTGAAAGAAGATAAAGAAACTACAGGGTCAAATTAAGCGATTCTTTCCAGCGGGGCATACGCCACAATCAGTTTCTTTTTACCCACCGAAGGTGCCAGAAAGCCCACTTCAACCCATTCGTTAAGCCCGCCACGGGTGGCGGCGTTGAGCACCACGCCTTCGCCGAAGGTAGGATGCTTCAGACGGTCGCCGATTTGGAAGCGAGGCGGTTCGTCATCGATAGTGGGTGCCGATTCGACCACGGTGCTGGGCGAGGAACCCCAATCGCTTGCTTCCTGATAGTAGCTAAAACCACCGCCACGGGCATAGCCGGTGCGTTCGAGCAGGTGCGCGGGGATTTCATCGAGAAACAGCGAAGGCTGGGTCGCTTCGGTGCGTCCGTGCAACGTGCGCTGGGCAGCGTGTGAAAGATACACCTTTTCGCGGGCGCGGGTAATGCCGACATAGCAGAGACGGCGCTCTTCTTCGAGTTCGGCATTAGTAGCGCTTTCGCCCCACAAAGCGCGGGCGTGCGGCAAAATGCCTTGTTCGGCACCTACCAGGAAGACGACGGGAAATTCCAGCCCCTTGGCGGCGTGCAGCGTCATCAGGGTGACGTTGTTCTCGATCTGGCTTTCGTCTTGTGGCAGAGCGGTGAGTGCGTTGGTTTTTTCCCCGCTGTCTTCCAGAACCGTGGTTTCAAGGAAGGTTGAGAGGCGGGTGCGCGGTAGGTCGATATAATCGGTTTCGTCAGGCTCTTGCGCACTGTCGGCAGCGAGGCCTTCGGCATCGAAACGGGTGTCGAAATCTTGCGCGGCTGCGAGGAATTCCTCCACGTTGGCGATGCGGTCTTCGCCTTTGCCGTCGCGTTCGCCGGAGAGAAATTCAAGATAGAAGGTGCGTTTGAGAATTTGTGTCAGCAACGCTTCCATCGGAGGCTCTTGCGCGAGTTCGAAGCGCAGGTCGAGCAGGATGTCGCGCACCGGGCGGATTTTGGTGGCAATGGCTTTGGTGGAGAGCGCTTCCAGGTTTTGCGCCGTCACGATTTCCCACAACGAACACTGGTGCTGCATGGCCAGGCCTTGCAAGCGGTCGATGGTAGTCGCACCAATGCCGCGCGCCGGGACGTTGATGATGCGGCTCAGCGCCACGCCGTCGCTGGGGTTGGAGAGCACCTTAAGGTAGGCCAGCAGGTCTTTAATCTCGCGGCGTTCGTAGAAACGCTGGGTGCCCACCAGCTTGAGCGGAATGCGCGCGCGCATGAAGGCTTCTTCAAAAGGGCGGCTCTGGGCGTTGATGCGGCACAAAATCGCAAAATCGCGGAAGGTTTTTTTCTCTTCGCGTTGCAGTTCGCGAATGGTCTGTACTACCCAGTTGGCTTCATCTTGAGCGCTGGCGGTGCCGTGCAAAATGAGAGGCGCGCCGCCGGTGAATTCCGACCAGAGCTGCTTGGGGCTGCGTCCCTGGTTTTTGGAGATGACGCCATGGGCGGCATCGAGGATGTTCTGGGTCGAGCGGTAGTTTTGTTCCAGCTTGATGATGCGGGCGTCGGGATAGCGGCGCTCGAAATCGAGGATAATCTGCACATCGGCACCGCGCCAGGCGTAGATAGACTGGTCGTCGTCGCCCACCACGCAGATGTTCTGGTGCTTGCCCGAGAGTAGCTCGACCCAGCGGAACTGGGCGGCGTTCACGTCCTGGAACTCATCGATGAGCACTTGCTGGAACCGTTCGCTCCAGTATTCGCGGGCTTCGCTGCTTTGTTCGAGCAGGCGCACGGCTTCGAGCAGCAGGTCGTCGAAATCGACGGCGTGGGAAGCGGCCAGGCGGGCCTGGTAGTTTTTATAGACGCGGGCAAAAATGCGATCGCCGGGGCGCGGGCCTTCTTCCGAGAAGTCGCTGGAGCGCTGCATTTTGTTCTTGGCATCGGAGATGCGCCCCAGCATTTTGCCGGGCGTGTAGCGCGCAGAGTCGAGGTCGGCTTCCTTGAGCACATCCTTGATAACGCGCTGGCTGTCGTCGGAATCGAAAATGACGAAGTTATCGGGTAGGCCAATTTGCGCGCCGTGGATACGCAGCATGCGCGCACACAGCGAGTGGAAGGTGCCCATCCACAAACGGGAGGCATCTTCGGTGCCGACCAGGGTGTGCAGCCGCTCGCGCATTTCCTTGGCGGCTTTGTTGGTGAAGGTGACGGCCAGGATGCGCGAAGGCCATACTCCGCGCTCTTTGATGAGATAGGCGATGCGGTGGGTAAGGGTGCGGGTTTTGCCCGACCCGGCTCCGGCGAAGATGAGAAGCGGGCCGCTTTCGTGCGTCACCGCGGCGCGTTGGGGCGCGTTTAAACCTGCAAGTAAGTCCATGTTATTTTAGGTGATAGGCACGAGGCGCTGGGCACGAGGTGGGCCACTATAGCGCGTAGCGCACTGTGCCTAATTATTCCGGTTTGGGAACGGGCGAGATTTCGGCACTGTCTCCGCTGGGTGCGCTCGATCCTTCGGGGCGCGGAACCGGCGATTCACTGCTCTGGCGACGCGGGCGGCTGCGGGGGCGTTCGCTACCGCTGCTCTCGCTCGATGTGCTTTGAGTTTGCGAGGTGCTGCGGCGCGCGGGAGCCGATTCACTGCTGCTTTCTGATGAGCGTGACGATTGGTTTTCTGCGGAATCGCTGGAAGAGGCACGCTCTTCACGCTCGCTTTGCTTTTCGCGTTCTTTTTCGCGTTCACGATCGCGATTGCGGCGGCGACGCCTGCGTTCGCGGCGCTCTTCGCCCAGCGAATAGTCTACCGATGCATCGTCAAAGGTACGCGTGCCCATCGCGGCTGTGGGGCTGGGGGTTGGTGTGGGGCGGGAACGTTCACGTGAACGGCGAGAGGAAGAATCATCTTCGTCTTTATCATCATCTTCCGAAAACTCGGGTAGATCGCGGCTGCCGGACGAGCCGTCGGCGGGTAGCAGCTTCACGTCGACGCGAGGTTCTTTGCCCTTCCAGCCGGTTTGGCGCGTGACAGCGGTTGCTTCGGTCGAGGCGCGCGAAGTTTCGCGGATCGAGTTCGACTTGGCATTTTCGCCAAACAGCTTGGCGCTCAAAATGTATTTGCCGAATGCAAACGAACCATACGCCAGGGCGCATAGCAGCACGACAACCATTAATAGGCGGGAAAGGAACTTCATAGAGTAAAGGCTATCATAAAATTAACGTGCAACGTCGTGGAAAACGCGCCGTCAGGGGAGGATTCTGATAAACCGAATAGACCCATGAATCGAATTGCCCCAAGGAGCGTTTTTCGTGCGAATTGCCGTTGATGCCACAGCGCTCTATGGCCGCTATGGCGGCGTGGAATATTCACTGTGGAATTTGCTCTGCGGCCTGCATGCCGAGGACTCGCAGCACGAGTATTGTGTCTATATTCCCAGCGATGGCCCGCCACCGGCCTCGCTCAGGAAATTCAACGCCCGTTGGCGGTGGATTCGCCTGCCGTTTTCGGGGCACCAAAAATTGCGGCGCATCTTCTGGCAGCAACGGATTCTGCCTGCTCAACTCCTGCGTGATGGCTGCGATATTCTGCACGCTCCAACCTATGTCGCACCGCTGCAAGTCACAGTGCCGACGGTGCTGACGGTGTACGATCTCATTGCGCTCTCGCATCCTCAATTCGCTACTGCGCTCAATCGTTTGCATTACGGCGTTTTGCTCCCGGCTTCGATTAAGCGCGCGACTCGCATTATCGTGCCATCGCAAGCGGTAGGGCGTGAGATCACCGCTCGTTTCCCGGTGCGCTTTCCGCATATTATCGAATTGGGGCTGGAACCGGCTTTTTTTGCGCCTCTTTCCCAAGAGATGAAAGCCGGGGTGCGAGAACGCTATGGTTTGCCCGAACGCTATCTTTTATTTGTCGGTAATTTCGAGCCGAAGAAAAACCTCAAGAACGTTTTGCGCGCTTTGGAACTGCTGCCGGATGCGCCGCCTCTGGTGATTGCAGGCGGCAACCGCGCCTGGGCCGGGCATGAGATGCACAGCAGCACCCGCACTCACGTGACCGGCTACGTTGCCCGCGCCGACCTGCCCGCGCTTTACGCCGGCTGCTCGGCGTTCGTATTTCCCTCCCTGGCCGAAGGTTTTGGCCTGCCGGTACTTGAAGCCCTGGCCTGCGGCGCGCCAGTCGTCACCAGCAAAGCCGTTCCCTTGCCGGAACTGGAAAAAGCCGCACTTATTTGTAACCCCAACAGCCCCGCCAGCATTGCCGATGGTATCTCGCGTATTTTGCACGAATCGGGAGAAGCGGAGCGGTTGCGGAATGCCGGACAGGAGTATGCAAAACCCTATACCTGGCGACGCGCGGCGCGCGAGACGCTGGCGATTTACCGTGAGTTAGCAGGGTAGGGGCGAATATTGAACATTCAACATCGAACGTCGAACATCCAATGTCGGCGTTTCAGGTAGCGTAAAACTCGTGTTCTTCATTGCCGTTTATTATTCGATGTTCGCCGTTAGATGTTTGTTGATATATAATTCAACCTTATTTTTAAATGATGTCCCTACAACGGGGCGAAAGGTATTTTCTTGTCCGTTCGGAATCGTATTAAACAGTCGGTAAGCGGTATTGTAGGTGCTCTCGCGGTGAGGCCGTTGTTGCCGTTGGCGTTGGGCGCGGTGCTTTTGAGCGGGTGCGAGCCTAACGGCTTTTTGAGTGCGCTGGAGTTTTTTCTTCCCGGCGGCAATCAGAAGAAGCAGACGCACCTTTTATTAGGCAACCCGGGTGGAAACAACCAGCAGCCGGAGAATCGTCTGGTGCTGCGCGAGGCGTTTGCCGTGAGTTATAACGCGGCCAATAAAGGGCCTAACTGGGTAGCGTGGCATTTGGAGCAGAGCGATATTGGAGATGCGCCGCGCGGTCAGTTTGTAACCGACCCGCTTTTGCCGGCGGCGTGGCAGGTGAGTCCGGGCGATTACAGCGGTGGCGGCTACGATCGCGGCCATGTTTGCCCCAGCGGCGACCGCACGCGCGATGCCGATTTCAACCAGCAGACTTTCGTGATGAGCAACATGCTGCCGCAGGCGGCTGCGCTCAACCAGAAGGTGTGGAACAAGCTTGAGGCCTATTGCCGCTACCTGGTGCGCGAGCAGAAGCAAGAGTTGTATATCGTTTCCGGTGGCAGCGGCTCGGCGGGCAAGCTGGGCAAACAGAAAATCAATATTCCCAATACCTACTGGAAAATCATCGTCGCGCTGCCTCACGGCGAGAACGATTTGGCGCGTATCGATAAAAACACACGCGTCATCGCCGTTTCCATTCCTAATCGCAATCGCGAGGAGATTGCGCGTTCCTACTGGACCGACTGGATCACCAGCGTCGATCAGTTAGAAAAAACCACCGGCTACGATTTCCTCTCTGCACTGCCCGACGATGTGGAAAAAGCCCTTTCGGCTAAACGCGATGCGGGCATCGAGCAGGATAAGGCTAAGCATAATACCGCCCCCAGTCACCCCGTGCCCGGCATGCCCGGCCAGGTGTGGGTGAACACCCGCAGTGGTGTTTTTCACCGCCCCGGCATGCGCTATTATGGCAAAACCAAGGAAGGCCAATACATGACCGAAGCCCAGGCGCTGGCGAAGGGGTATCGGGCGGCACCCAATTGAACGGCGGACGTTGAACGTTCCATGTTCAATCCACATTTTTCCTTGCCGTTTTAATCCGAGTAATGGCATAATCAAGGCGCTATTTGTTGGTGAACGCTTAAAGGACTAATGTTTTTCTTCTCGATAAAATATGAAAACTCCGTTTCGTTGGCTTATCAATGGCCTGGTGTTGGGCAGTGTGCTCATAGGCTCGCAGGTGATGGCGCAGGAAGAGCTGGAAGACGGAGAGCACAGGAATGTGACGTATACGGAGTGGCAAAACCGCCCTCTCATTCAAGCGACGCAACCCCTTTTAACCAGTTGCATCGCACCCCACGAACCGCTACTTGTGGCGGCGACTGCGACGGGGATTTATGCCTGGAATTACGAAACCGGCCAGGGGCAGTGGGGCATCACCGATTTAGATTTGGCGCTCGGCGAAGAAGTGCGCCATCTGCGCTACTCAGCCGATGGCAAGTTACTGCTGGCCGGTGCCGAAACCTTCGAGCAGCCCGGCAAGCTCTTTCTCTACGATATGGCCAAGCGGCAGCAGTTGAAAACCGTGATGGCCGAAGGCATTCCCACGGCCTTTGCCTACAGCCCTAATGGGCAGCGGGTGGCAGTCGGCCTGTCTAACAATGTGGTACGCATCTACAGCCTGCCCGATTTAGCTGAAGTGAAGAAGCTCGAAGGCCTGACGGTGGCACCCACCGCGCTTTCGTGGAGCCAGGATGGAAAAACCCTGCAAGCAGCAGGCGGCGGACACACCACTGGCAATCTCGATAAGAAAAACTGGCAACCGGTGGTCGAAGGTGGTGCCTTGGGCCTTACCGAACAGACTCAAGGCCAGACGGCGCGTTGGGAGGTGGAGACGGGCAAACTCCAGCAAAAATTCCCGGTGGCTCCCGGCGGCCCCGATATGGTTTATAACGACCAGGGAAGCATGCTGGCCAGCATGGGCGGTGCGGTGAAGTTTGAAAAGTATGAGACGAGCACGAGGGACTTGTGGGAAGGTACGCACCTCTCGGTTTTCGAAGTTTCAGCGACCGCGCAAACCCAGCCTCAGGCGGTTGGCACCTATATCAACGATAAAGATTTCATGCGCACTGGCCCCAGGCCCATCATGGCCTGGTCACCCGACGGCACTCACCTGGTGTTTACTAATATGAATAGCGGCAAATACTTCATCTGGGATGGCACGCAAACCGTGTATATTCGTGCTGAAGATTCCTTCAGCTACCTCATCAATCGTTTTTTCTTCTCGCCTAAAGGTGACCAACTCATCGCCGTGAGCGACCAGGCCATTCGCGTCTGGCAGCGGCAGGAAGGCGGAGAAGGGGAAAATGCCCCCGAAGACAACGACGCAGTTTTTTAAACGAAAAACCATCCCCGGGCAAGGCACGGTGAAACATGAAAGTCGTCGGGTCTCTCGTACAAAATACGCTATCGGCACCCGACGACTTTGCGTTTTAAATTTCCCCCGATTTTTTACGAGTTTGAGTTTGAAAGGTGTATAATGAGGGGAAGGATAAGGTGCCTTTTAATCGAACCAGTTGTGGAATTGAAACTCGTTAGCGTCGTAGGTGGTTTCATTGTCCCACGCCTTTTAATCGAACCAGTTGTGGAATTGAAACCAACGAAACTGACAGAGGGCAAGTGGAGACGTATTTCTTTTAATCGAACCAGTTGTGGAATTGAAACTCGACGGCAGATGAAACGAACGACGACCCGACTGTGCTTTTAATCGAACCAGTTGTGGAATTGAAACAAAATTGGCACTGTAAGATAGAGAAAAAGTTAATTGCTTTTAATCGAACCAGTTGTGGAATTGAAACTGAGATTGAGCATAAGCAAGAAGTCGACTTGCACACCCTTTTAATCGAACCAGTTGGGAAAGTAGCCATTCGACCGGCACGTCACAATCAGCCAACACCAGATGCGATGATTGGTTTGGTTACTTTCCCTATTCTGTTTCCTGTCTACTGTAAGGGGGGACGCTCCTTGTGGGTACCTTTAACGCATCGACTCGCGCACTTTTAAAACCGAGCTAAAACGCTAAAGGCACTCACAAGGAGCGTTCCTGTTTCATTGCTGAAGGCGTTACTCCCCTCCTTCAGGGAGGGGTTTGGGGAGGGAGTCGAAGAGTTTTATGAACTATGAATACTAAATGATGAACCGAAAACAAAAGTTCATGCAAAGAGCCTTATTCGTTTATTACTCTTCAAATCCCCACCCAGCCTCCCCCTGAGGGGGAGGAGTTACGTTTAACTATGTAAATCCGCCCGCACTTCACGTGCGGCTTCCACCATGTGCTTGAGGGCGGGCACGGTTTCATCGTAGCCACGGGTTTTCAAACCGCAGTCGGGGTTGACCCACACATTCTCCAGCGGCAAGCGCTCTAATGTGCGGCGAATTTTCACGGCCATGTCCCCGGCATCGGGAACGTTGGGGGAGTGAATGTCATACACACCGGGTCCGATTCCGGCGGGATAGCGGAACTCGCGCAGCGTATCGAGCATTTCGCCGTAGGAACGGGCGTCTTCAATCGAGATGACGTCGGCGTTCAGGGCGGCGATGGAGCCGATGATGTCGCTGAACTCAGAGTAGCACATATGGGTGTGAATCTGCGTTTGCGGAGCCACGCCCGAAGAGGCTAAGCGGAACGCTTTTACGGCCCAGTCGAGATAGGCATCCCAATCGGCGCGGCGAATCGGCAAACCTTCGCGGAAGGCGGCTTCGTCGATCTGGATGATGGGCAGTCCGGCGGCTTCGAGCGCCTGCACTTCGTCGCGAATCGCCAGGCCGATCTGATAGGCTACGTCGCTGCGGGGCAGGTCGTCGCGCACGAAGCTCCACTGCAGCATCGTCACCGGGCCGGTGAGCATACCCTTCATCGGCTTGCTGGTGAGCGACTGGGCATAGCGGCTGATCTCCACCGTCATATCCTGCTCGCGGGACACGTCGCCAAAAATCAGCGGCGGGCGCACGCAACGGCTGCCATAAGACTGCACCCAGCCCTGCTGGGTAGAAGCGTAGCCGCGCAGTTGCTCGGCGAAATACTGCACCATGTCGTTGCGCTCGGGTTCGCCATGCACCAATACGTCGAGGCCTATTTCTTCTTGCAACTCGACCACACGCTTAATCTCGGCGCGGATGGCGTCTTGATAGGCTTGCGGGTCTTTGGCGGCTCCTGCGCGGGCTTGGCGCAGCTCTTTGGTTTGCGGAAAAGAACCGATGGTGGTGGTTGGCAGCAATGGCAGCGGTAAGCGCTCGCGCTGCAGGGCATTGCGTTCCTGAAGTGGGGCGCGCTCGAAGTCGGCGTCTTGCAACTGCTCGACACGGCTGCGCACTGGCTCCACGCGGCGGCCTTCCATATGGAGCCAGCGGTTGCGTTGGTCACGGGCGGCGTCCCATTCGGCCTGCACGTTGTTGATTCCCAGACGCAAGGCGCGGGAAAGCAGGTTCAATTCGCGTAAACGTTCCTGGGCGAAGCACAAACCATCGCGCAAATCACCGGGCAGGTTTTCTTCATCTTCCACGGTTTCGGGCAGGTGCCACAACGGGCAGGAAGAAGAAATCAGCAAACGCTCGGCAGGCACCAGGACCTGAATGTTCTGCACACAGGCCAGGGCGACGTTGAGGTCGGTGCGCCAAACGTTGCGGCCGTCGATGACACCCAGCACCAGCTTCTTATCGGCGGGGAAGGGAGAAGCCAGAATCGTGCTGGAGTTGCGTTTGCGACCGGCCACCATATCCACGCCGAGCGCAGCGACGGGCAGGGCTGTGAGGCGTTGCCACACCGGCTCTACATCGCCGTAGTAGGTCTGCACGCACAGGTTGGGGTTGGCCTGGGCCAATGTTTCGTAACAGGCGGCAAAGGCGTTCCACTCTTCATCGCTCACATCGGCGACCAGCGAAGGCTCGTCTATCTGCACCAGGTTGGAAGTTGCGTCTGCCAGTTCACCCAAGATTTGAGCGTAAATCGGCGTGAGTTCTTCCAGACGCTTTACTAACTCCTCGGTGGAGATGTTGGCCAGCTTGAGGTAGGTGAACGGCCCCAGCAGCCACGGCTTGGCGGCATCGCCCACAACTTCGGTGGCGCGCTTGAGGGCGGCCAGCGGGCGGTTTTGGGTGAGCTGGAATTTTTCCGGCAGTTCGGGGATGAGGTAGTGGTAGTTGGTATCGAACCACTTGGTCATTTCGCAGGCCGGGACGCCGTTGGCACCACGCGCCATGGCGAAATAGAGTTCGGGAGTGATTTCGCCATCGTCCCAGCCGTATCGCTCGGGAATGGCACCCAGCATGACGGAGGTATCGAGAACATGGTCGTAGAGGCTGAAATCCCCGACGGGTATGAGGCCGAGTTCAGCTTTCTTCTGGGTGCGCCAGATATCGGCTTCGCGGTGCGCGGCCTGCTGGGCGAGGGTGGCGGAATCGGTTTTGCCGGCCCAGAAATCTTCGAGGATCCACTTATAGGCGCGGCCCCGGCCAACGCGCGGGTAGCCCAGCGTGGTTGCGACGAATTGTGTGTCTTGCATTTTTCTCCTTCGGAAATGGTCTTCGGAGAAAAATGAAGCAGACACCATGCAAAACGGCTTGGCGACGCATTTGCGCCCAAACCATTGCAGTAGCTGCCAGGCATTCCCTTTTCTCCGAAGGTGGTTACAAGCCTTTTCTCATGGTGGGCATCCGGACTTTCCTGCTTTTACTGCAAGCAGGATTTACCGTAGCGGGACTGCACCGGAATTGCACCGGTTTTCCCCATTATCTCAGTCGGCCACGACAGCACGACTCCACGAGATTGCTATTTAATTGTGCGTATCAACCTATCACGAACTCTGAAATGAGACAAGCCCGAGAGTGAAATAGTTATCGACATAGGTGTTTATAATGGCTTGTATAGGGATAACCAATAGATAGCAATAATTATTAATGTCTTGGATTTTTTAATATTGACATTATATGGCTGCTTCCATAGAATTAATGAAAGCCGATTGATTGACTCGGAATTAAATGGTATAGTTAATCGAGTGCAGTGAGTAAGGGTTTCTGCCTGTTACTCCATCATTAGTTAAAACATTCTTCACAGTAATCTAAAACTTAAAATCTAAGTGAAGAAAATGTAGGGAGAAATCAAATGTTGAGTTGTTGCACTGAGCAGAGTAAAACAACTACAAAGAAGGGATTTACGCTAATCGAGCTGCTTGTTGTTATAGCTATAATAGCAATTCTGGCATCAATCCTGTTCCCGGTATTTGCACGGGCACGCGAAAACGCACGTCGTGCGAGTTGCCAGTCGAACTTGAAACAAATCGGACTGGCCGTCATGCAGTACCAGCAGGATTACGATGAACGGACGATGCCGTATGAAGCAGGCACCACGACATGGATGGGAACGTATGTCGATAACGGAACTGATGACTACTTCGATTTATCGAATAGTCTGATCCAGCCGTATATGAAAAGTGGCCAGGTTGCTCAATGTCCCAGTTCGCCGATATATCCAATTACTTCTGCCCAAACGACTCCTGTTGCCTATGCTTATAACACACACTATCTGAGTTCAGAGGGTGCCGGTGGCGGCGGCGGTGTTAGAGGTGGTGTCAATACTGCCGTCATTGAAATGCCGGCGGAAACGGTGCTGATGATGGATGGAATTACTTGGGGTGGCTCGCCCGCTGCCTGGGGTAGTCCCGGCTATATGTTTGGTCCTTCAACGGGATTGACTCGAGGTCACGCGCGCCACTTGAGCACAGCAAATGTTTTGTGGGTAGATGGCCATGTAAAAGCCACACGGCTTTCCTACCTAATCTCCGCTGCTGCAGCAAAAGAACGGGAAATTGGAACCCTTGCGCATCCTTCCTACAATTATAGCGTTACTGCCCGTCACCCGAATAGCGCACCCAACGCATGTAATAAGCTTGCGCCTGATGTTGCTGCAGCAGACAATGATTGCAAAGTTGACTACTATTTTATGCTCCAGAAACCAACTTCTTAAAATAATGAAAACTTTTACCAAATTCACTTTAGCAACTGCCGTTCTCATTTCCTCTGCCTTGACCGCCTTCGCGCAGCCCAAGGTAGAAAAAACTGCCAAGGTCGATGTGCATGGCCTTTATGAGATCGTATACAATCCGGTTGAAGAAGCCGTCTATGTCGCCGCTGCCGGTTCGCGTGGCAATGCGATCAGCAAAATCGTCAAGCTCGACCCCAAGACGCTTAAGGTTCTCTCAACCATCGACACCGGTACCGAGCGCCCCTACGGCCTGGGCCTCAATGTCAAAACGCAGACGCTTTACACCACCAACACTGTTACCGGTTCGGTTTCGGCTATCGATTTGAAAAGCGGTGCTATCAAAGTCATTAAGAAAGAAGGACTCAAGCCGCACTTCCGCGAAGCGGTAGTCGATGAAGAAGCCAACAAGGTTTATGTGACGGTGGCCGAGCGCAACACCAGCAGCATCTGGGTAATCGACGGAGCTAAGAACGAACTCAGTCATATCATCGAAAATACCGGCAATGTCACCACCGGCCTGGCGATTGACAAGGCCAATAACCGCTTGATTATCACCAATATGTCGGACCACAAAATTGCCACCGTCGACCTGGCGACCAATAAGATTGTGGAGCAGTTCGAAGCCGGTGGTGAGAACCCGACCAACCTGATTCTCGACAGCAAAACCAACCGTTTATTCGTGGCGAACCAGAAGACCAACAACATCTCGGTGCTCGACGCCAAAACCGGTGCGCTGTTGAAAAACGTTCCCACCGGTGAAGGTGCGCTGGGTATTAACTTCAATCCGAATACCAACCTCATCTATGTGGCTAACCGCGGTTCGGGCACGGTGACGGTCATCAATGCCGCAACCTACGAAGTGGTTGCCGACTTGAAAGCCGGAACCCACCCCAACACGGTGGCTATCGACGCCAAAAACAACGTGGCCTATGTCACCAACAAAGCCAAGCGCGTGGCCGAAGGCGAAACCGATGAAGCCGGAGACACAGTTTCTTTGATCGTTCCCTGAGCAGTGGGGGAATAGTAGCGGTTGGATATTCTCTAACAGTGCTGATTAGGTGATATAAAACTAATAGGCTCACCCCTCACCCTCGGCCCCTCTCCCAGAACAGGAGAGGGGAGCTCGAGCCACTCTATGTGGCACGCTGAGATAAGTGCAGCATACCCCCTCGCCCCTTCGGGGAGAGGGCTGGGGTGAGGGGAAAGAGCGCTTTAATTCTGTATCATCTCCAGCCAACCACGTGAGTATCTGGCCATCTCTCGTTATGAAAGTTTTGAAATCTCTCTTATTGGGCATAGCTCTGTGCGCAGCACCAATCGCAGGCGTGCAGGCCGCCGAGCCTATGGTGGAAGCTCAAGCCTTCGTGTTGAACGGCGCGCAGCATTTCAACCTTAAGTCGCAAGTCAATGGTCGCGATTACCACATCTTCGTCTCAGCTCCTCAAGACGAAGCGCCTGCGGAAGGTTTCCCGGTGGTCTACACCTCCGATGGCAATGCTATGTTCCCGCAGATTGCCGCCACGGCGAACTTGCTGCGCATGAACAATCGCGCGGTATTTGTCGGCATCGGCTACCCCGGCGATGGACAGTTCGATTCGCAGCGCCGCTATTTCGACCTCACCCCGAAAACTTCCGAAGAAGTGGTGCGTGCTTCAGGCCGCAGCGGTGTGGCACGTGAGACCGGCGGCAACGATTTGTTCATCGACTTTATCCAAACCGAGCTTAAACCGCTGATCGAAAAACGCTACAAAATCAACCGCAGCAAGCAGACTTTGTTCGGCCATTCGCTGGGTGGCCTTTTTGTGTTGCACGTGCTTTTCAACCGTCCCGAAACCTTCCAGAATTATGTCGCGGCTGCGCCTTCTGTGTGGTGGAACAACCAGTCTGTTCTCGAAGAAGAAAAGGCGTTCCAGGCTAAGTATAAAGGCCAGAAGCTGGATTTAAACGTGATGATCACGGCCAACACCGATCCTTCACGCCGCCGCCCAACCCCCGCCCAGGCCGAACAGGGCCGTGCGCCGCAAGCCGAACAGCGCAATAGCCGCCAGGATTCCGTGGAAGGCTCCGATTCGATTATCGGGCGTTTGGAAACAATTGAGGGTGTGACGGCTCAATATAAGCTCATCGAAAATGAAACCCATATTTCGATGGTTCCAGCTTCTATCAACAGTGCGCTGCGCTTTGTGCTGGGCGATTCGCGTCGCTCCCAGGCCGCACCCCCGGCCGAAGCGGCACGTGGAGCAGAAGGGCAATGATTGCAGAAAAAACCAAGAAATCGACTTTGGTCCGCCACGAGCTTAAAGTGAGGCTATTGCGCGTGGTGCGTGTCACTCAGCTCACGCCGCGCATGGTGCGCGTGACTCTGGCTGGAGCGCAGTTGGAAGGCTTTGTCACGCTTTCCCCCGATGACCACGTGAAGCTACTGTTTCCGGTCGCGGGACAGGAAAAACCGACTCTGCCCACGCCCGGCCCCAACGGTATGGAGTGGCCCGAAGGTGAGCCTCGGCCGGCACCGCGCGATTTCACACCGCGCCGCTACGATCCGATTAGCGGCGAACTCGATATCGATTTCTTGCTGCACGAAGAAGGCATCGCCACGCAGTGGGCATCGCAGGCCCAAATCGGCCAGTATCTGGGCGTAGCCGGGCCACGAGGCTCACATGTCGCATCTTACGAATCCGATTGGTATCTGCTGGTGGGCGATGAGAGCGCCCTGCCTTCAATAGCCCGCCGTCTGGAAGAGCTTCCCGCTGATAGCCGGGCTTTTGTTTTTATCGAAGTCAACGATGCCAGCGACCGCTTGCCTTTGGAATCGCCGGCCAACGCCAGCATTTGCTGGGTCTATCGCGAGAACGGCCCAGAGCAGGGCAGTGCGCTTGAAACTGCGGTGCGCGGTTTAAAGTTTCCTGAAGGTGAGTATCAGGCATGGATTAGCGGCGAGGTGAGTGGAGTGCGGGCGATCTTCCGATATTTGCTCGATGAAAAAGGTGCCTCGCGCGAGCAGGTGAAAGCCGATGGCTATTGGAAGCGCGGCACGGTGAACCACGATCATCATGAGCCGATTGAAGCATGAAGAACCGCGCGCGTAAGCGAGCGGATTGAAGGAGCGTTGCGCTAAGCCTGACCGGGTATCGAGAGACGTAAGAAGTTAAAACAATCCACTCGCTCACGCGCGTGGTTCCTCATTTATGAACAGAATATTATTGCCATGAAAAAACCATTTAAATTTTTATCCTTACTCACCACCGGCTGCCTGGCGGCGGCTTTGTTGGTGGGTTGCAATTCCGGCAGCCAGAACGAAGCCGGTAACAGCGCGAGCCCTCCGGAAACCACGGCCACAGAACAGGCTCCAGTTGAAGTCCCCAAGAAAGTCGTGGCGCTCAACTCCACCAACGTGGAAATTATTCATGCGCTGGGCAAAACCTCTTCACTGGTTGGTATCGACCGCTCCGCGCACATGCTGGGCTTTGATTATCTCGACAAGATTAAAGATGTGGGCCACCCCTATCAACCTAATGTCGAAGGTATCATCGCCCTCAAGCCCGATCTGGTGCTGGCGACCGAAGAGAACCTGGAAGACAAAACCGCCGAGCAACTGCGCACCGGTGGGGTAAAGGTGACCATCCTGGAAGAGTCGTATAAAGACGGCATCGACGGTCTCAAGCGCCGTATCACGGAAGTCGCCAAAATCTTCAACGAACCGGCCAAGGGCGAGGAACTCATTGCCAAAGTCGATGCCGATGTTGCAGCCCTGAAAGCCAAGGTGGAAAAGGCCAAGAGCAAGCCGAAGATTTTCTTCCTTTACGCCCACGGCCCCGGCGATGCCTTCATCACCGGCACCGATTCGGGCGCTGATGTGCTCATCAAATTAGCCGGTGGCGAGAACGCCGCATCCTTCACCAGTGGCCGCAAACCGCTGACCGCCGAAGCGATGGTGCAGGCTTCGCCGGATGCCATCATCATGCTTGGACGCGGCATGAAAGCCGTGAAAGGTATCGATGGTGCTCTGAAACTGCCTGGCGTGATGCAGACTCCGGCCGGGAAAAATCGTAAGATCATTCAAGTCGATAACAGCATTCGCTGGGTAGGCCCGCGTTTTCCCGAGTTTGCCTCGAAGCTGTTTGATGAATTGCATAAGCCTGCGCAGTAAGAAGAACTGTACGTAACCTTTCAAGCCGGACAGATGCAAATAGAGGTCACAGCATTGTTTGAGATTCTCTCTATGCGTTTTGAAAGTCTTGCCCTATGAAGTTAGCCCTAAACAAAACAGCCACACCCCGCGAACCGGCACGGAGGAAAAATCCGTGCTGGTTTTTGTTGCCTCTCCTTATCATTTGCATGATCGTCGCGATCGGTAAGGGCGCGATGCCCATTACGCCGCTGCAGGTCGTCTCCATCCTGGGCGGGAAAATCGGGATGCCGCCGTTGGCCGCTTTCGATTCGCAGCAGGAAGCGGTGTTGTTTGCCATCCGCCTGCCGCGTGTGCTGCTGGCGGTGCTGGTGGGAGCGGGGCTGGCGGTTTCAGGCGCGGCTTTGCAGGGCTTGTTTCGCAATCCGCTGGCCGACCCCGGCTTGCTGGGCATTTCCAGTGGCGCTTCACTGTTGGTGGCGGGTACAGTGGTGCTTGATATTTCGCCGCTCGGCATCTACACGCCTTCGGTGGCAGCGTTCATCGGCAGCACGTGTTCTACTGTTGCCATTTATCTGCTGGCGCAAAAGGACCGCCGCACTAATGTTGCGACCATGCTTTTGGCGGGTATCGCGATTAATGCTCTCTGTAGTGCGGGCACCGGTATCTTCACCTATCTTTCGAGTGACGACCAACTCCGCATGCTGGTGTTCTGGCAGTTGGGTTCGCTGGGCGGTGCGACCTGGACGGCAGTAGCCAGCGCGGCTCCGCTGATTTTACTGTGTGTCATAACCATGCCGCTGATGGCCAATTCGCTCAATGCCTTGTTGTTGGGCGAAGCCAACGCACGCTTCCTGGGAATTTCCGTCGAGGCGATTAAAACCCTGCTCGTAGTGCTTATTGCTCTGGGTGTGGGGGCCGGTGTGGCGGTGGCCGGAATGATTGGTTTCGTCGGTCTGGTGGTACCGCACCTGGTGCGCATGCTGGCCGGGCCAAGCCACCGCATCTTGCTTCCGGCTTCGGCCCTGCTGGGTTCCACATTGCTGGTGCTGGCCGATTTGCTCTCGCGCACCATCGTGGCCCCGGCCGAGTTGCCCATCGGTTTGGTGACGGCGTTCGTCGGCGCACC
>DAITOV010000051.1:0-19795 GCA_036833945.1 Abditibacteriia bacterium | reverse complement strand
AAAGCCGGGCGGGCATGTTTACCGTGTTACGCCGGACGGGCAATGGATTGATTGCGGCAATCCCGGCACCCTGGGTGCCACCCCCGAACCGGAAGAACTGAGCGGGTATGAAGCCGGAGAAACCGGCCTGGCCGATGATGCCTCCGCCCTCACGGTGTTCCAGGGCGAACTCTATGCCATTTCTTTTCGCCGCCGCGATGTATTTAAGTATCTGGGCGGACGTGAATGGCAATCTCTTGGTTTGGATTCCCGCGTGATGGCATTAGCCGTTTACCAGGATCAACTCTACGCCCTGGCTAACGGCGGCCCTTTATACCGTTACGATGGCGAGAGGCATTGGACGAACTGTGGCACCCCTGCGCAATCTACGCAAACCTATGCAGCCGTGATTTATCAAGGAAAATTGCTGGTGGGCACCTGGCCCGATTGCGCCGTCGTATCATATGAAGGCGAAAATAAGTGGCATAATTACGGGACTGTCGGTTACGAAAAAGAAGTCATGGCAATGTCCCTTTATAATTCTAAGATGTATTTCGGCACACTCCCGATGGCTAACGCCTGGCGATTTGATGATGGAAGCTACACGTTTGTCGGGAATGTTGATAGCGACCAGGAGCATTATCTGAAACGCCTTTGGACAATGGCGGTTTTTCAGGGCAAGTTGTATGCGGGCACGCTCCCTTCGGGACATGTAATGTCTTTTGAAGCCGGCAAAATGGCAACCCATGACAAAGCACTCGCTGCGGGTTGGCATCATATCACTGCAGTGCGTGAAGGCGAATTTTTGAAACTTTATCTCGATGGCGAGTTGGTCGCACAATCGAGTTCATTTAATGCAGAAGACTTCGATGTGAGTAACGACGAGCCTCTTAAAATCGGTTTTGGCGCTCACACATACTTTAAAGGCAAAATGAGTGATTTGCGAATATATAATCGGGCCATTTCTGCTACTGAAGTGCTGCAGATTAAAGACACAGCATTTGCAAACGCCGTATAGCCAGAAATAAACAGGAAGAGAAAACGCCGATTGGTTCAAAGCCAATCGGCGTTGGCGTAACGCGGACCACGTTATTTTCATCAATCGCGCTCTTCTGACGATTCCAACAAAGCCGCATCTGATTATCAAGATATTTATGTCACTTAATACTGTCAGAGCCAAAGAGAAAAATGGGTATAATGAATCATCTCTCAAGCCAGTGGTTTTTCAGACCCAATGACAATACTCCCTATCAAAACTCGCTACTATCAACATTTTGACGCCGATTTTTCGCTGGAATACCCGGCTGAAGGCTATGGCGGTTGGAAAGAAGCGGTACTCGAATATGATTTCGAGCATACGGCTTTCGTCGTCATGCATACCTGGGATTGCGGCTCGCGGGAGCAATATCCCGGCTGGCATCGTGTCGTGGAATATATTCCCCGTGCAGATCAGATCAGTGAAGGAAGATTGCCCGATTTTTTAGAGCTTGCCAGAAAAGCCGGGATGACCATCATCCACATCGTGGGGCACTCCGGTTATTACGAGAATTATCCCGGATATCAAAAAGTTCTCTCATGGGCCGGTGATGAACCTGAGCCACCCCAAAGAATCGATACCAGCAGCCTGAAGGAATTACACGCCTTTCGCCATGCCAATGTTGCACCAGGCACGCACAACCAGAAAGATATTACTGCCGGACAGGCACGCTTGGATTTTTCGCCCAAGCTCAAACCCCAGGGCGAGGAGTATATAGCGGCTACCAGCCACCAACTTTTCTCCGCCTGCGAAAAACTCAATCTTCAACACCTGATCTACACTGGTTTTGCCATCAACGGCTGCCTGTGGACTTCGCCAGGGGGCATGATCGATATGTCACGCCGCGGTATCCTCTGCTCCATCATTGAGGAATTGACAACAGCGATTGAAAACCGCGAATCGGTGCGTGAAGAGAAAAACAAAGCCAACGCCCTCTGGGCAACGGCAATTTTCTATGGTTTTGTTTTTCAAGTCGATGACGTTATCAGTGCTTTGGAGACAGTGTAAATAAAATGAAAAATCCTGAGGTTTCTACCCATCAGCCTCTGGTTAAAGCCATCGATTATATGCTGCTTTGCGTGCAGCGGCAAAGTATCCCGCATTTCATCGCGCCGCGAGCAACGTATGATGAGATGAGTGCCGGTGCATTACCAGCACATGTTACCCTGACTCCGCGTAAACTCGGTCCGCGCACGCTTACGCGAAGTTCACAACATACCAATCACCGACAGGCAATCATCGCCCATTATCCCCAGGATGGCGTTGAAGAATTGGTCTATTCCATGATCGCCTTCGTTTTGAGCGGCCAGGCCGATTTACGCATCGGAGATTACGTCTTGCACTGCCGCACAGGCGATATGATCATTTTTCCGCCCGGCATTCCCAAGCCAAATTCCCATCTTCCCCACCTCGAAGGCGACGTGACCGGCAGGAGTTGCGACCTGCTCTGGATAGGGCCGTCGCTTTATGTCGATGGCATTCGTATTTTCATTTGCCATTCGCAGGAAATGTTGCACTTGAGCACACAGACTGATGAGGAATGTATGCTTCGTGGCACACTATTGAAAAATCTTTTGGAAGCCCTGGCGTTGGAGAGCCAGGAGAACGGCGCGACAAAGATATTTCGCCAATTGCTGGATACGCTGTTATGCCTGGCAGCTCACGATCTGGCAACCAATAAGGCCATCTCTTCGCATGCTTACAATCGCTCGCCTGAAGCTACGGTAGGTCGGCATCCTATCGATTTTGCTTGCGACTATATCAATGCGAATTTAGACAAGCATCTTACACTGGCAGAAGTTGCCCAGCATTGTTACCTCTCTCCCTCGGCTTTTACGCGGCGCTTTCGCGACCATACCGGAAGCAGCTTCCTGGAGTATCTCACGGCACAAAGAATGAACAAAGCACGAATCTTACTGGAAGAAACCGATTGGAACATTGCCACCGTCAGCTACTACGTAGGCTTGAAAACCAGCCGTTTCCGGCAATTATTCACGCAACATTACGGCCAATCGCCGGTAAATTTTCGGAAGGCCAGGATCATATAAAAAGAGTGGTGGTTCTTGGCGATCACGACTCAATATCGGCGTTTAGAGACTCTTATTTTGGGGTAAATTAATGATGTGACAATATTGAGAAGAACATTTCTCATCCCAGGAATAATAGGAGCTAAGAATGAAATCACGCGCGTTTACACTTATTGAATTATTAGTCGTTATAGCAATTATCGCTATCCTCGCCGCAATTCTCTTCCCCGTGTTCTCCCGTGCCCGTGAAAATGCCAGGCGCAGTAGTTGTGGCAGCAATCTGCGCCAGATAGGATTGGGTGTCATGCAATATACCCAGGATTTCGACGAGAAATATCCTATGCACTACGACGCTAGCGCTGGTAATCAGAAAGTATGGCTGGATTTCATACAGCCTTATCTGAAAAGTGCCGGCGTGTTCAACTGCCCGAGCAGATCCAATATCGTTTTCACACCTAATGCCATGGATACTAACATTGCTTACGGATATAACATGACATTCAGCAACTATCCCGGTTGGTATAACGCCTCATTAGCGACTATCACTCGCCCCACAGAAACCATTATGGTCGCTGAAACAGGTGGCTCGCGAGATTCCCTGGGGTATTACCTCGCCTATCCGAGCCGGTTCGGGGCTGTGACGAATAGAACCGAGCCTACCTATGGCTTCGATGTGCCCAACGCACCGGCACGTTTGACGGAGCGCCACATGGAAGGCCTCAACATCGTTTGGGCTGATGGCCATGTGAAATGGATGAAGCGTTCCGTGGTCGAAAGCGATACCGGCACACTCGATACCAGTGCCACCGGCAGCAAGTATTGGTGGGGACGTTAAATTATAGGCAACGATTTTATATGAAATATTTCCGCACCCTTCTTATCTGCCTTGGAGTTCTCTGTATGACGAAGTTTGCTCACAGCTCTGTCCTGCCACCTATGGATACCAACGAACCGCGCCTTTTGGAACAGGCTGCCCCATTCCTGACCATGAGTGAAGCCGAGCTTCTGAAACTGGTGCCGCCTCAGGCCGGATTCTTTTTCAGCGGCAGCCCATCAACCACGCAAGGTGCCCAGGAAAACAACATCGTCTGGGATTTATCCATGGGCGATAAGGTGCAGTGCAAATTCAGCAAGGAGTTTTTTCCCAGCGAGAAATACCCGGAAAATGAACAGATCGAACTGACGACTCCCACCGGAAAAAAACAGATTATTCGTTATCATCAAGCCGCCGACGGCAAAAAATACTGGTTTTCGATGCGCCGCTGGTATGAGCAACGGATGCTTCTGGAAAAAGCCGCCTACTCGCTGGCTCAACTCTATCGTTTAGATGCCAATAAATACGCTGACGCCGGAAAAAAGTCTGCACTCATTATCAAAGAGTTTGCACGCCTTTATCCCGATTACATTATTAAATTCGATCATCCCGGCAAGGATAAACGGTTTTATGAAAACAGTAACATCGTGGCTGATTACAAAAGCGTCCCCGACGGCACCTTTCGATTAACCAAATGGTCGTGGTGGGCCTATATGGATATTTCCGACCAGTTGCTGCGTGCCTACGACCAACTGGCGCAGAGTTCTTTTTTTACAGCAGAAGATAAGAACCGCATTGAAAACCAATTTTTTGGAGCCATGCTTTCTTTCGTGCAGCAATACGATGCTGCGCCGCTGACCAACATGCACCCCACTTTGTGGCGAACCCAGGCAGTGGCATCACATGTTTTGAATCGTCCACAACTGGCTGAAAAAATTCTTTCCGGAATACAGTTGATGGTGCAGACCAAATTCACTTACGATGGATTCTGGATGGAAAGCTCGCCTTCTTACCACCAACAATCGACCCTGGGCTTGCGAATTGTGTTGCAACAAATCTATCCGGCAAAATCCGCCACGGAAATTGAGCAAACGCTGCTTACCGATTACCCTGCCCTCCATCGCACCCTCACAGCAGCCAATGCTTTTCGCCTTCCCAACGGCTTTTATACAGCGCTTAACGATTCATGGGCTAATCACCGATACTCCCCGGCAATCACAAGCTCAACCCCGCAACTCATGCCCGCTACCGGCTACGGCATACTGGGCGGCGGTGAAAAAGAGAATCAATTCCAGGCCCATCTCAAATTTACGGGCCGCTTCGGACACGACCATTACGACAGCCTTAACCTGCTGTTTTTTGCGGCGGGCAAAGAATTCATCAGCGACCTGGGCTATACCCACACCAAAGCACGTCCCTGGGCAGCAACAACGGCCGCCCATAACACCGTTATTATCGATGGCACGAATCAGTCTGTAACTGGCGCGCCTTATCGCTCGAAGGGCAATCTCGAACTGTTTAGTGCCAGTGAGCCAAACTTCCAGGTCATCGAAGCCTCTGCGCCACAAAGCTATCCGCAAAAGGCAACCGATTATCGGCGCACTTTGGTTACCGTTCGCAATGGAGATCAACAACCCTATCTGATCGACATTTTCCACGTGGCCGGTGGCAACCAACATGATTGGCTTTTACACGGGAGTGCCGATGAAACCCAGCAACTGACACTCACAGACGCGCAGGATAATCTGCTTGGGTTGTCACCGCTTTCATCACTCCTGCCCGCTGGATATGAGTTTGAAATGCCGGTCAATGAAAACCGCACCGACCTCATTACCAAAGGCCCCTGGGCCTACGGCAATTTCAAAAACGTCTCGACCGTCACGAGCAATGCTATCGTAAAAGCAAAGTTCCAATCGCAGGACAAAAGCGGTTTGGAAAGCTGGATCATTCCCGACGGCCAGAGCACGTTTCATACGGTTCAATCGTGGAATGTGCGCGGTAGTGGAGAAGACGACAGCAAGCTCGATGACCATTTGCGGCAAGGATTAATCGTGCGCCGAACCGGCAATAAGAACCGCTTTATTGCACTTCATGCTCCTCAAGGAGCATCCGTGAAAAACGTGACTCTTCTCCCCTGGAACTCCCAGGGGTTCGCCCTCAAAATTGAGCGGCTCGGCGGAACCGATTATTTCATTTACCAGAATCAACCCCTGGCACACGAGGCTGTGCTTGACGGCCAACAAGTGGCATTCGACGGAAGAATTGCTCTTATCCAGCGAAGCTCCAATAATACCCAGCTCAAAATGCTGGGCGGCACGTCACTAACATTTGGAGAGACTCAATTAAAAGGTGCTATCAATCGGTCTCATCTAATCGATATTACAGGGAACACTCTGGAAGTAGAAGGTAAATTTGAAATTGCCCCGAACGAAGTTCTCTTGCTGCAACATGGTGATGGCAATACCACGGCCTTGCACGTGGCTTCTTGTAAATTCGACGGACAAAATACCAAAATCCAAACCAAGGAATTACCTACTCTCACACTGTTAGATAACGGAAAGCTTAAACTCACGACCTTCCCAAACTTTGAATATAACGGCCCTCATTACGCAGTCAGCTATTCGCTGGCCCAAGTAACCAACTAATAAATCATGACAGCTCCGCAATCACTCACTTCACACACCAAGCCCACTTCACTGCGCATCATCGATGTGCATATCCACCCCGATTACCCCGCCAAGCCCAAAGGCGGTGCCTTTCAGGCAGAACTACTCACCAAACAAATGGATCGCTATGGCGTGGAAATCAGCGGCATTCTGGGCAGGGTTTATCCCCACCAAACGCCCGCCGAAGTAACCGAGTGGAACAGCTTTACCATTGAAACGGTCAAGGCTGCTCCCAAACGCCTCTATGGCTTGAGCTATATAGACCCATCCCTGCCACGTTCTTTCGTCATCGAAGAGCTTGATCGCACCCTCAGCCAACCGGAAATACGCGGCATCAAGCTGGAAGTGGATGTCAACGCGCGCGACGGCCGCATGGACATCGTGATGGAAAAAGCGATTCAATACGACGTGCCGGTGCTCCAGCACAGTTGGTATATCAATCTCTGGGAAACTTCTCCCGAAGGGCACTATCATCAGGCGGGACGCACGGAGCCGCATGACGTCGCCGATTTAGCCAGACGATTTCCCGAGGCGAAAATCCTCATGGCCCACATGGAAGGCTCTGGTATCCGCGGCCTACTGGACGTGCTGGATTGCCCTAATGTATGGGTCGATACTTCCGGATCACAGCCTTTCACGGGAACCGTGGAATATGCCGTCAAGCACCTGGGAAGCGACCACCTGGTTTTCGGCACCGACCGCCTTGGCCGTGGCCTCGACTCGCAGTTGGCACGCATCACCGGTGCGGCTATTGACGAAACCGCTCGCCAAAAAATCCTCTTTCATAACGCCGTAGAACTTTATCGACTCCACGACCTGGTGAATTAATATAATGACGAAAATTATTGACGTGAACGCAAGTTTCGGATTCTGGCCGACACAGAAATTTCCTTACCGGAATCTCGAAGATCTCAATGCCGCTTATGAACGCAACCAGATAGACGAAGTGTGGCTGAGCGCGGTGGAATCGATTCTTTTCCCCGACCCCGATGAATTCGACTTACCTTTATTTGAGGAGATGCAGAATTTCCCCCGTTTCAAACCCGTTAAGACGGTCAATCCGCTTTTAGCCAACTGGAAAGCCAGCCTGGAAGAGAGCATTCGCGATTTTCCCCTGGCTGCAATTAAAATCTATCCGAATTACCACGATTACCCCATCAATCTGGGAGAGTTGAAGAAGTTAGCGCAGGTCGCCGGAGACAATAACCTGCCCTTGCTGGTTTCCATGCGCGTTAACGATGAACGCAACCAGCCAACTGCCTTGCAGGTGCGGGGAGTTACTCCGGGGAATATTTGCTCTCTTGCCAACAGTTGCCCACAAACCAGCATCATTGCTCTTTGTGCCTACATCAGCGAAATTGCCGCCTTGCACACAGCTCCCAATATAAAAACCGATATTTCCTTCCTCGACTATGAAGACACCCTGGTATATGCGGCTAATGTCGGGGATGTTTCCAAGTTAGTTTTTGGGACGCACAGCGCTTTTCTCTACCCCGAAGCGGCTGCGTATAAATTACGCTACAGCTTAATCAGTGATGAAGCCAAAGCCGTGATAGCCGGTAACATTTGAGCTAAATTAAAAAATAAAAAACGCTGACAGGTATAGACCCGTCAGCGTTTTCATTTTTCTTGGCGAACGCCTATCGCGCTTAAGCGTCGGTAGTGCATGATGAGCACTTCTGCCCCACTCCGCCTGTCGGTCCTCGATCTCTCTCCCGTTACCTCCGGCTCTACCAATGCGCAGGCACTGCATAACACCTTCGATTTAGCCATTTTCGCGGAAACCCTTGGCTACACCCGCTACTGGCTGGCCGAGCATCACAATACCGGGCTTCTCGCCTGTTCTTCACCGGAGATTCTCATCTCACAAGTTGCCGCGCGCACCAAAACCATGCGTGTCGGCTCGGGCGGTGTGATGTTGCCTAATCACGCGCCGTTGAAAGTGGCAGAGAACTTTCGCACTCTGGAAACATTGTTTCCCGAACGCATAGACCTGGGCTTAGGGCGTGCGCCGGGCACCGACCCACGCACGGCAGTCGCTCTACGTGGCACGCGGGAAGCGTTGAGGGCCGATGATTTCCCACAGCAACTCCAATCACTCATCGATTATTTTCAAGATGAAGTTCCCAGCGTAAAAGCCATGCCCACCGGTTGCGCCATGCCACCGCTGTGGCTTTTGGGGTCGAGTGATTTTAGCGCAAAGCTGGCGGCCCAATTGGGGCTTGGCTTTGCCTTTGCCCATCATATCAACCAGTCGATGGCTGTTCCAGCACTGCGCTGGTATCACGAGCACTTCCAACCCTCAGAATTTGAAGCAGTGCCTCGTGCAATGATAGGCGTATCGGTGGTGTGCGCCGAGAGTGATGAAGAAGCCGAGTTGCTGGCCAGTTCGGCAAACCTGGTGTGGCTGCGCTTCCAACGTGGTGGTTTTCATGAGCCATTGCCATCGGTGGAAGAAGCAATCAACTATCCATATACCGATTATGAACGCGAATTCCTCGAAGCCAGCAAGGGGCGAATGTTCGTTGGTTCACCATCAACGGTCGGCGCACAATTGCGCGAATTGGCCGCGCAATCGGGTGTCGGCGAGATCATGGTGACCTCACTGATTCATAATCATGAAGCACGCAAACGCTCCTATGAATTATTGGCACAAGAATTTGGACTGCAAGAAAACACAAAGTAACGCCGTTTTGCAAAACTGTAGGGTGTGACCCAAAATTTAGAACTCGTCCTCGATCTCGACCGCGCCTACGATGAAAACGCCCAGCGCGAAGCCGCCGCGCAACAGTTAGAATGCGATGCCTTACGCATCCAAACTATCAAAATTCTCAAGCGTTCGCTCGATGCCCGGGGACAAATCCGGCTGCGCTTACAATGCGAAGTCTGGCTGGATGGCCCCGCACCTGAAACTGTCATTCCCCGCCCAACATATTCTCCAGTTCGCGCCGAACGCAAAGTCATTATCATTGGCTGCGGTCCGGCGGGCATGTTTGCCGCATTGCAACTCATTGAACAGGGCATTAAACCCGTCATTCTCGAACGCGGCAAAGACGTTCAAGCCCGTCGCCGCGACCTGGCTGCTATCAACCGCGAAGGTATCGTCAACCCCGAAAGCAACTACTGTTTTGGCGAAGGCGGCGCGGGGACTTATTCCGATGGCAAGCTCTACACTCGCGTGAAAGACAAAGCCGCCATCAATCACGTCCTCCAAACTCTGGTCGCACACGGTGCGAACCCGGATATCCTGGTCGATGCCCACCCGCACATCGGTTCCAACAAGCTTCCTCAAATCGTAACCGCCATGCGTGAAAGCATCCGCAACGCCGGAGGCGAGATTCACTTTGAAACTCGCGTGGATGATTTTCTCATTGAGAATAATCGTTTAAGAGCAGTCGTTACACAAGACGGCCGTGAGTTTTCTGGTGAATCTTTCGTATTAGCTGCCGGTCACTCGGGGCGTGAAATTTTTGAACTCCTGGCCCGGCGCGGTATTCTTCTTGAAGCCAAACCGTTCGCGATGGGCGTGCGTATCGAACACCCCCAGCCACTCATCGACCGCATTCAATACCGTAATGCACCGCCTGTCCCTGCCGATTATACCGGCAAAGGCTGGCGGCATCCGCACCTGCCTGCGGCTTCTTATCGACTGGCCCACACCTCAAAAGATCGCGGCGTGTTTTCTTTTTGCATGTGCCCCGGCGGCTGGATTGTCCCCAGCGCTACCCGTGCCGGCGAAGTGGTGGTCAACGGCATGAGCCTTTCGCGCCGCGATTCACCCTACGCTAACTCCGGCATGGTGGTATCAGTTGATCTCGAAGACCTCGCACCATTCGAAAAACATGGTGCATTAGCTGGGTTAGCCTTGCAACGCGAACTAGAAATATTAGCTTATGCAGCAGGCGGTAATAAGGACCAAACCGGACAAATCGCCCCGGCACAACGTGTCACCGATTTTTTGGATAATCGTCTCTCTTCTTCCTTGCCCGCAACTTCCTACCAACCGGGACTGCACTCTTCACCACTCCACGAAATCCTTCCGCCGCATTTTGCAAAGCGTTTGCAAGACGGCCTGCAACACTTCGGCAAATCGATGCGCGGATATGTGACCGAAGAAGCCGTTATCGTGGGCGTGGAATCGCGCACCTCATCGCCGGTACGCGTGCCACGCGACAACAACACGCTGGAACACCCGGAAGTTCAAGGTCTCTATCCTTGCGGCGAAGGTGCAGGGTATGCAGGAGGCATTGTTTCAGCCGCTATCGACGGTATGCGCGTAGCGCAGGCGGCAGTTGCAGCAGCGAAGTGATTACTTCGCTGCTGCCAGCATACGTGCTCTGTAAAATAAATTATTGCGTATGGTGGCTCCGGCCTCCGTGCCGGAGTGGACGCGAAACTCACTCCGGCACGGAGGCCGGAGCCACCAGTAGTAGCCTGCCGTTCCAGGAATGATTGGGAAATAAATTACTTTACAGACTAATACGAGCAGCACCTGGTATGACATACGACTTCACATCATAATCGTTATAGTAGCGCTGGCCTACGATCGTATTCAAATCGCTACCGGCATCCAAACCTGTGGCCGTGTATTCTTTCTCCAGCAGAGTAGCGACACGCGCGTAGATTCCCATGCGCCCCGGCGCATAAATTTCCACGTTTTCCGCTTGTAGCTCCTGCCGTTGCCATTCACGGATCATCGGCAGCACACGCAATAAATCATAAACCCGCAGCGCAGCCAGGCTGTCATTGAGCCATACAAGATCATCCGCCAGCTTGTGAAAAGTTCCGTAGCGGGTGTGTTTGGGATGGATGTTGATTGCGTTTGGCTCCAATAAACCCATACCGGTCAGGTTCACAACCAACACCGCGCGCCCGGCATGACAGGTTTGGCGAATCCAATCGGAATGCGACTGCAGGGCTTGCGTTCCTTTATCCCAGAGTGCGACCGTCACCGGTAATGTTTTGTCGTCAAACGTTGCAGAACGGAAGAGATAGCCAAGATTTGTCAGGCCGGGCTGCGACCACCAGAATGCCATATCGACACGCAACTCATCCGCCAGCAAACTGCCATAGAAGCGCGGATCCAATTCGCACTCTGTCCGATGGGTATACACTTTTTCGCGGAGCCATGCGACGCTTTCTGCCTGAGCGGTAGCATTTACCTCGAATTGCTTGCACTCCTCAAGAATCTCGTCGTGGACGATTCTGGCATCGGCAAATTCCGCCCGCACCTGGCCGGTGGTGGTACACCACAACTGCTTTTCCGGCAAAGCTATAGGAGCATTATCCTCAATAGCAGCTTCTTCTCCTTTCAAATGACGGCTGAAAAAACGGGCCGCCGCACGGGCCAGGTTCAAGGTGTAGCCATGCACGCTGTGGTCTTCAACAAGCTCCAGGGCTTCGCCTCGTTCATACATTTCCCAGGCATGGCGGCTACGCTCCACGGTGCGCCGGGTAGACTCGATAGGAAAGAAGTCCGACTTCACCGCCAGCACACACACCGGCTTGGGAGTCATTGCCAGTAGGATATCTTCATGATCGTAACCGGCCGCAGTAAAACCCGGCCAAATCTGTTCGGCATCTTGCGCTTGCCCGGTTTGCTGATACAACTCACGGTTCATGATGAAGGTTCCCGGCGCGGCTGCGGCAATACGCGGATCGGCCAGCATCATCATGCTGGTTTGCGTGCCGCCACCGGAATTACCGGTGATACCGATTCGTGCATTGTCAACCTCGGGGCGGCTGCACAGGTAATCGACGCTCCGCATCGCATCATGCAGAAAATAACGCGCCACGTTCCAGCCCATTAAACGACACTGTTCACCGATATAGTCGTGATCGGGACAGCAGGGAGCGATAGCCGCCGCACCAAGCGATGGTTCATAATAGCTGAGACGTTCGCCCTGGCCAAGAGGGTCTTGCGCCAGGACGATCAAACCGGCTTTGACCAGTGTCTGGCATACGTTCTGATAAGCTTCGTAGGCTTTTCCTATCGCGCTATGCCCGCACAGGAAAAGAACGGCAGCGGCAGGCTCGGTCAAACCGTCTGGCAAATAGAGGTTAGCCGTTACATAATGTTGCAGCCGCGACTGGAAAATCACCTTCTCGATGCGGTAACCGTCTTCTTCGACCACACCGGTTGCCACGGCATTGAGTGGAGCCGAGCTATCCGGCAAGCCACCCAGACACTCGATGAAATACTCGCGGCATTCCTGTTGGCGCTGTTGTAATGCTTCGACATTCTGAATAGAGTCGCGACGCGCATCGTTAACAGCGTACTGCGCCCGTGATCGGTCATAAATATGATACTTGAGCTGATCTGCAGTGTTCCAATAAGAAAAAGCCAGTCCTTCGAGTTCGTGAAAAGTCATAATATTCTTGCCCGCTTTGCTTTGAAACAATAATAACCCGGAACGAATCCTACCCCAGCGTAACTCGCCGTGCAAAGATATACACGCTATTATCCATTCCCGGCATTACCGGCAAGCTTATTGTAAAAATGAACGAGTGAATTGAATTTTAAATTCCCCCATGCTGCCAGTAACGCTTAAATCTCAACTCAATAAATTCGCCAGTAGCACAATCGGCTCGGCTCTCATGAGTGCTGTAGCAACCGCGTTGGCAGCGACTGCGTTGATTAAGCTTTCTACCAATACCCTGGAGCATTTCGGCTGGGCGTTGTTTGTTGGCCTTCCCATTTTTTGTGGTTATATTGCAGTTTTTTTATATTCGTTGCAGGAACCGAGAAGTTCAGCCAACTGTCTATGGGTAACAGCTCTCTCCCTGGGTTTTATTGGCCTCTTATGTCTCTTATTTCAGATTGACGGCGCTGTCTGCCTTTTTATGGCGCTGCCACTGGCTATGCTTTTTGCAGCGTTTGGCGCTTCCCTGGGGGCGGGCACAGCCAACTGGTTAAGAAAGAGACGCAACCCTACGTTACCGTTGCTCATTCTGTTTTTCACCATGCCCACATTGATGGGTGCTGAGGCGAAGCTTAACCTTGAACCGCCTTTGAGCAAAGTCGTAACTTCAGTAGATATTAAAGGCACTCCCGATAAGGTCTGGAAACATGTCATCGCCTTTTCGCCCATACCTGAACCGGAAGAGTTCATCTTCAAAACTGGAATAGCCTACCCGCTCAACGCTACCATCAAAGGCAAAGGCGTGGGAGCAATACGCTATTGTAACTTTTCTACCGGGCCTTTCATCGAACCGATTACGGTGTGGCAGGAACCGACCCTGCTCCGCTTCGACGTAACCCACAACCCGCATCCGATGAAGGAATGGTCTTTCTACAAAGATTTAGAACCCAATCATTTCCATAACTTCATGGTTTCGAAACAGGGACAATTTAAGCTGATTAAGCTCGATGCCAACACTACCCGACTTGAAGGCACCACATGGTATTACCATCGGCTCTGGCCAACGGGTTACTGGCGGGCGATTTCCGATAATATCATCCACCAGATTCATTATCGGGTGCTTAACCATATTAAGCAGGAAGTTGAAGTGAAAAGAGAAAATAATCCCTGAGAATAGCTATGTCGACTAACGATCGTTTATACAACACTTGCTATACCGCACTCAAAATTTTCCATTGGATACTCTTTGTGGTTATCGTGGAAATTGCATTCTGGTTTGCCGGGTGGGTCATCTTTGCGATATTGGAAGGCGCCCTCACAGCTCCACTCACCGCCGAAGGTAGAATGCCTGCAGGAGGAGCACTGACGAAAATCGGGCAGTATTTTGGCTTGGCAGCCGGATTAGTATTTAATAGCTGCATTCTATCAAATCGTTATCGGCATAAATAACCTCAGAATGCTACCGAAACTGGAATGAATACAAATCGGCATCAGTGAGCTCGAACAGCACGCGTACCGGAGTTCCAGCCAACCTTTCCAGGTTTTGCCCATGTTTCCAGCGCACGCGCCGCTCAAGGTCGTCGCCTAATAATTCCACATTATCTTGCAACGTAAATCCCGGCAGGGGCCAACCATGTTCGTCTTGCAGCTCAATGTTAATGCTACCAGCGGCCGAAGCCGAGAAATTGATAACTAAATCACTTCCGCTAAAAACCACCGGACAGGTGACCAGTCGCCCACCTTTTCCAGAGGCATGCGCCGATACGAAACCGTCGACGCGCAAAGTGTAGCGGCGGCACAAGTTCGGCTGGTCCGCCCTGCGATGAGCATCGGTCACATAAAACGACAGTTCCTTCGGCGCGCCTTCAATATCGGATGGAGTGAGCAGCATCCCCCACGCCTGGAAATTGTCACCATAGAACCAGTTGTTGCGCAGCCGCAAACCAGGGCGGATAAAGGCTTCGGGCCAACGTTGGAAAGAAACGCCGTCGCGGCTGGACATGAACATCGTATCGGTTAAAGCGGTACCGATGCGCTGGCCTCCGGCTGCGGTAGGGTCGGTCGCAACAGGTTCGGCACCACTATTTCTAATCAATTCCTTACGCCGTTCCGGTTCGGGTAAGTCTTCAAACGCTTCACTCCAGGGACGCTGCACGTAACGTGCAGGAAACCCAACGAACAGATGCGGCGCACGAAAATAGGGGGTGACATTGTTGGTATAGAGCTGCTCCGGCAATGTACCGGGATACTTCAACCGTTGCGGCTCGCCCCAGTTCAGGAAATCATTGGAAGTGTAAGTCAATATGTCACGGCAAGCGTTTAACGGCCCTTCGCGAAAAGTCGCGCGCCGGTACAAACGGTATTCGCCCCGCACCTCGTCCCAGAAAGCCAGGTTTTGCGAATCGAAGCCGCTCACTTCCTTTCCCGGCCTCACAATGAAATCGGGGCTGAGCATTGACCAATGCAAACCATCCGGTGAAGCCAACGCCAACAGGCCGTTGCCGCCCAGAGTTTTTTTACCCAGTATCCCCGCCTCGGCAATAGCCTTATAACGTTGTTCGGGCGGACACTCAGGGTTGGTATCAATGAAGGGTGAAAAACCGCCTGCACCTAACCGGCTGGTACCGTTTTCCATCCAGACGATATTGTTTTGCAAGTCGCCGTCATACTCGAACAACCCTAACTCGGGCTGCTGCCAGGTAAGGCCGTCGTCACTGAAAGCCAAGCAAATTCTATCGGGCCGCTTGACTTTTTCCCCGTCCACCCATTCGTGCTCGACCAGGGAATAATACATGCGGTACTGATCGTTATCACGCAAAACCGTCATATATCGGTAAGGATGGTTACGCGAATTTTGAGTGGCATCGACAATTTCGCGTGGCACCGGAGAATGCAAGCGAAACGTCAAATCACCGAATGTGCTTTCGACCAGAGACTGATCTGTGAATAACTCAAGGCGTGAGCCGATATGAACCATGATGTGTGAATAAAAATTTCAAAAACCTTGCCTGGTCAAGAGTGCTTTTTCATCCCAGGTGGAATAGCGGTTATTCTCCAACAAGTCGCGCTTGAGGTATGTTAACCCGACAGCACTCACCTTATCGCCGCTCACCTGAATATCGAAGGTGAGTTCCTTCTCATTAGTGGTTTTCATCCACTGCAACAGTTCATTCCACTTTTGCTCGGCTAACGGGGTTTGCAAGTAGGAAGCCGAAGCGCCGGGCTTGGTCACCGGTGTACCATGCGTTACTTTCAGGGATACAATTTCGCTGACACGCCGGGCGAATTCGTATCCGGCGATTTCACCACGCAAACGCTGCTCATAGAGTGCATTGCCCTGCACTGCTTTGCGAGCTTGCTCAATATAGCCGCCCAACTCGCTCATCAGCTTCGGCGTGTTCAGCGCGTGCATTCCTCGCCCACCGCTGGCAATGCCGCCTTGCAAGCCGCTGCCGATTTGCGAGGTCTCGAACGCGTTCATCCATCGCTCGTAATAGGCTTTCATCGGAGCTGCCGCCGGGCCGAAGTAGTTGGAATAATACAAATCCAATTCCTTATCCATGTCGAGGTCGGGATTCCATTGTAACTGCAATTTCAGATAGATTAGCAGCAACTGTGGCCCCCAATTCGGCTGCGCCGGCCAGATCATGCCTTCGACATTTATATCACGATAAGTCTGTACTCGATCTTGTAGCAATCGATACATCGGCACCGGACCCGGCCACCCATAGGGATCGTAGTCGTATGCCCAGAGCTTATGAGGTGAAACCGCCTGCCACTCTTTCAGCAGTTGCATGTACCGCGCATTTTGCGGACTTTTAGGATCTTGCATCTTTTTCGTCCAATCGGTCCAGGCGTTGATATTACACGGAGTCACGATGATATTCGGCTCCAATTTATCGAACAATGTCGGCACCGGAGTATGGCTGCTATAGGCAAATAGCCCTACTTTGGTTCCCGGTAACTCCTGTGCTACTTTGCGGGCGATGATATTGGTAAAGGCAAACACACGGTTCGACATCAACTGCGGGTTCTTTGGGTCGTCCATCGCAATGCATAACGGACAGGTACACATCCGCCGTCCTAATTGGGTGCCGTCTTCAGGATCGACGCCAATGCTGTATTTCTGGGGATTGTCGCGGGCATCGGCAATCACATTCCTGGCAAACTCTTCTTGAAGCTGCGGATTGCCCAGGCACAACTGCGGCGTCCGCCCGCTGCCCGGATTACCACGCTCCCCATTCACCAGCGCGAAATACTCGGGATGGGTTTTTAAATACTTCTCCGGCGTGATAATTTTCTTGGTGTGGGCATGACTGAGGCCGGGAAGTAAGCTGCCACCATAAATCAAGTTTTCCGGCGTGCCCGGCGAATAGTTCCGCTCAGTAGCACGCTGCCGGGCATTCCAGGCGTTGGTCCAATCGAACATCGCCTTTTTTTGCCTGGCGTCAATGATGTCGTTGTTAAAGCGCATCCCATTACGGCCAATGAACGCAGGCGGCTTGGAAACGGTTTTACCTATCGGCAGTTCGATGGTTTCGGTTTGCGGAATGTGCCATCCCCAGGGTTCGGGGCGATACCAGCGCACTCCCAGCCGTTCCAGGAATTCATATACCCCGTATAAAGTTCCCCGGTCGTTCGCGTAAATCCTACCATCGGCGCTTTGAACGGGAGGCTTGCGTCCCCCGACAATCACCAGGCCGTTACTTTTAACGTCGATAATATATTGCTCAATACCCAGCGATTCGATGTCGTATTCTGCGGTGAACGCACTCTTGCCAACGGCAATGGTTTTCTTGCCTTCCGGTTTTTTATCTTCGGCAACAACGATAATTTTCTGTTTGGTGATTTTAGCGAGATGCTCAGCCAACTCCTTCGCAGCGTACTGCTCGCTGGGCGAGGCCTGCACCCCCGTCACTATTACCGGCGGTTCATTGAAAGGACTCAGCAGAGTGAGTGTCGATTGCAATGCCTGCTGGGCATCCAACACGTCTTCAGGGATGTCATTTGCTCCCTGACTGTAAGCACCGGCACTGCTGGCCAAGAGAAAACAAGCCGTGGTAAATACACTCTTCAAGAAAAAACGTTTACTGATCTTCTTCATTAACTTCCTTCGTTAAATGACGCTGCCTTAAACTGATAATTAGACTTTGACGGAAATGCACTACAAAACAGTGTTGGGGCTATTACGGGGTGTTATCGATGCTCCAGTTACTGGGTCTACCCGCGACGATCTCTTGCGCCTGGCGGGCCACATCCGAAGACTTCAGCCATTTCACATGTCCATCAGCAAAAATAACGTTTACACCATGAAAATGGCGTCCTTTTTGCCAATCCTGGGGAGCATTAAAGCGAGTATCGACAGACGAACCACTATTGGCAAATGCAGCAGTACCGGGAACGTAGGTAAACGAAGCCGGACTGGCAACACGGGTATAAGACATCTGGTAAGTCCCTGCGTCAAGAATCATATAAGTCGAGGCCACGGCTTGCAAAGCTGCTACCGATAAGGAACCCGCAGCTTCAGTGCGGATAACCATCGTATTCGCCCCATAGTTCATATTGATGTAGCTATCATAATCCGGTGTCGCGGCAAAAGAGGGGCAACGGAAAACCTGGGCGCTTTTAACATAGGGATATACTTGCGCCATCCATAGCCAGTTATAAGTAGAGGTTCCAGTTCTTGTCCATATTACACTGGGAGCATCCGGTATTTGATTGTCAATAATATTATTGAGCTTAGGATACTTTTCGTCATAATCCTGAACATACTGCATCACCGCAAGGCCAATCTGCCTTAAATTACTCGAACAGCTCGCCCGTCGCGCGTTTTCACGGGCACGTGCGAAAACCGGAAACAGAATGGCTGCCAGAATTGATATTATAGCAATGACAACTAATAACTCTATAAGGGTAAAGCCCTTTCGTCTGTTTCGCATGACGGTAATCTCCTCGAAAACGCCGCTCTGACCAAAACTTCTCAATACAATGTATTTATACCCCTCGCCACTCATTTCAAAACTCTATTATCTGCTATCAAGATCTATTATCCGCTATTCTTTAAAAATGCATATAATCATACCCCAGGCCTTTGCAAACAGCTATATTATCAGTCCATTATCCTATTTTTTAGCGTGTTTAAACTTCGTTATATGCTACAGACTTCTATTTTTCGCTGATGCATCGCTTGCGATATTCACTGGGTGAGCAGCCGTGAACCTCCTTGAAAAGAATCCAAAAACGACCATGCTGCAATCCAATGTGCTGGCAAATCTGCAAAATCGTATAATCGTGTTGCCGCAGCATCTCCTCCGCTTTTTGCAGACGTAGCTTGGTTTGATATTGCGCAAACGTCTCCCCGGTGCGCTCTTTAAAACGTTTGGTCAGCGTCGCGGGTGAAACGTAGATATGCCGCGCCACATCGTTAATCGTAGGCCCGTTATGGAGGTTTTCTTCCAAATAGGCCAAGGCTTCGGCGATGGGGTCTTGCTGTCGATCTTCGCCGTGAGCGCGCGGCCTTCCCCACTCTTCCAACACATTGCCGCACTCGATTTCATCGCGCAACAGCGTCACCATGTTAAGTAGCAGTTGCTTGACGATTTCCCGTTTTCGTCCTTGCTGCGCCTCTTCACAAAAGCCATGAAACAGCGCTGCGGAAAGCGAATGGGGCACCCAGCAGCTCCCCAGGTTATGCCCGCTGCGATGCCCTTTTTCATCGGAACGGCAAACATAAAAACGTACACCGCTCAAGCGGGTGCGCAGGGTGCGTATCCAGAGGATATCACTTGAACGCCCATTAATCTCGCCCAGAAAATGCGCACACCGCCCAGCGGTTTTGGGGACGCCCGGTGGAAAAAGAATGATATCCCCGGCCTGGCAATGAATTATGTAATCGGCGACATCGAGAGCGG
>DAITOV010000050.1:0-20810 GCA_036833945.1 Abditibacteriia bacterium | reverse complement strand
GGCCTCGACGCGTTGTTGGCTTTGCATTATGGTGCGAAGAAGTTCGATGGCGCGGAGATCAACCCCTCCATCGTGCAACTGATGAATGAGCCGAATTATGTGAAGTTTAACGGCGGCATTTATCAGCGAGACGATGTGAATGTGGTGGTGGCCGATGGCCGTGCCTATGTGCGCGAGGCAATCGCTGCGAATCGGAAATATGATTTGCTCTTTTCGGCGCTCACCAAAACTGCCACTGCCGGGCAGGGCATGGCGCTGTTGGAATCGTTCATTTATACCACCGACGCCTTTTCCGATTATTTGGATGTGTTGAAAGACGATGGGCAGATGACGGTGGTGCTGGACAACCCCATCCTCACGGCACGTTTCGTGGCGACGGTGCTGGAAGTGCTCAAAGCGCGTGGCATCGACGAGAAAACCGCAATGAGTCATATCGCGATTGTTTTCGATGAGCGTCCCGGCCCCTATATGATGACGTTTATCGTGCAGAAAAAGCCGTTCACCCGTGAGCAGACGTTTACACTTGATGAACAGGCACGTAAGCGCGGTTTGATTCCGGTTTGGATCTCCAATCAGGCGGGACGCGAAGAGTTTGGGCCGTATCCGCAGCTTGCTTCGGGTGCCAGCGATCTTAATGGTTTTATCAATTTCTTCCGCGATCTCAAACAGCCGCTCGATATTTCTCCTTGCCCGGACAGCCGGCCTTTCGTGCTCGATTTGAGCCTGGAGACACTACCAGTATTCAAACAATTAGTCGCTTTTGCGCTGATCCTGGCTCTGGGTATGTTGGCTGCTTCGTGGAAAACGTCGAGAGTTGAGCACGCGACATCGAATGTTGAACAAGAAGCTGTTGATTCGACGTTGAAGGTTGAAAGCTCGAAGTTCGACATTCTCTACGTCCTCTACTTCCTGGCTCTGGGATTGGGCTTCATGCTGGTGGAAATTCCATTAGCGCAAAAGCTGATTCTGCCGCTGGGCTACCCCACATTGGCTCTTACTGTTATTCTGTTTTCAGTGCTTTTAGGCGGCGGGGCCGGGGCATGGTTCTCACAACGCTTTGATGGTGAACGGCTACGCCAACACGCCATGCTCAGTGCGCTTGGCGTCACACTGGTTTCTATTGTGGGCATGTTCGTATTGCAAAGCGCCAGCGCGGCATTGTTACCGTTACCAATCGTAGTGCGCTGTGTGGTGGCTGCCGTGATGTTGCTGCCGCTGGGCTTTTTGCTGGGTGCGCCTTTCCCCTCGGGTCTTCGTCTCTTCGCCAGGGGCCGTGAACATAAGATTCCGTTGATCTGGGGGTTAAACGGTGTGTCGTCTGTGGTCGGTTCGCTGCTGGCAGCGATGGGCGCGAAGAATTTCGGCTTCAGCGTAATGCTGGGAGTAGGAGCGGCGATCTACGCCGCCGCTGCGCTCTTATTGTTTGCGATCGCGGTTATGGCGAAAGAGCAACGTTCCGAAGAACCGCGCGCGTAAGCGAGTCGGGCGGGCGTTGGCTTCTTGCTTTCCGGCCAGGCTGTCGTTGCTTGTAAAATAAATTTGTTCCTGGCTTTTTGCCCAGGGCGGGTGCTTTTATTTGCGAACCCCGAGCGTGAGCGACGGGCACGATTTCTTTGCTTCACCTGGCTCATGGCCCGTGCCCGTCGCTCACGCTCGGGGTTCGCAAATTAAGTCCCAAGCCTCGACTATTAAGTGTTCGGGTATGTAAAAACTTAATTTACGACAAAGCAGAGATGTTTATCTGCACCCCTGCCACTTGCTTACGCGCGTGGTTCTTCAGTGCGATAATGTCAGTTCCGCCGGGGCGAGATGGACAGGCGTGATATCTGCCTCCAACCATTTCCCCAACCACCCTAACGCCAGCAAGCGGCTGTAGTCGGGCACGTCGTGGCCTGCGCCCATCAGGAACTGAGCGAACTTTTCCGGCTCTCCCAAAAGCTCCCATACAGCATTCAGTTGTAAACCGGCTTCGGGCAGGGTTTGGTTGTTATTGTAGGTATGATCCATCATACCCGAGATGTTGAGAAAGGCGCGCGGTGCAATCAACGCAGCATACTCGTGCATATCCACCGGCAACAAACCTCCAGTCACTTCCTGCGCTTTGAAGAGCGGCTTGAGTTGGGGCATGTGAACATACCATTCTTCGCGTGTCCATTTGTAGCGCTGTGGGTTATCCTGCCAAGTGGTGAAACCGCAACTACAGACAGCAGCTTTAATGCGTTCATCGAAGGCCGCCGACCACAGGCTGCCATAGCCGCCCAGCGAGTGACCAATACAGCCCATGCGCTCGGCATCGACGCCTTCAATTGTTTGAAGGATATCCAATGCGCGGCTACCATCCCACACCATTTTGCCGAACGCCGACCATTGCGGGTGGCGCGCATAGAAGGTGCGCGTTTCGTAAGCGGGTTCGCCTTCGGGAAGGCGCTCGCCGGCACAAACATGGTCGGGTGCGAGGGTGATGAAGCCGTGGCGGCTCAGGAAGCGTGCCCAGTCGCGGTTGGGTAGATCGCCTGCGCCCAACTGGCTTTCCTTGGCCTGGGGGCTGGTGCCGTGGAGGCAGAGCATTCCGGCACCGTTAGGGCGATGGGGGACGAGCAGATAGGCACGCACCTCTTCATCTGGCTCGCTGTAATAGGAAATTTTGAGTTGGCGGTAATCTTCAGTCTCGACCTCATCCAACACGGTATAAACGGGTGGAGGAACGATACTGTTGGAAGGCGTTCCCATCAGTTCCCACAAGGCGGGTTCGAGCGTGTCACGTTTGGCTTGCCAGCCTTCGGGGGTGGTGATATTGGGCGCGTTGTCAATGGCGGGGTTACTGGCTAAAAGCTGGCGAAAGGTGATGTTGTTAGTAGCAGGCAGCATGATTTGATTTTGGATTTGAGATTGTGGAGTGCGGATTATTGGGGCAGGGCGTATTTCCAGAGCCGGGCACCGGTGGCGAAGTAGAGATTGTTGTTGTGAATGGCAATACCAGAGGTGGCGTTTTCCGGTAGGCGGATGAGTTGTTGGAGCGTGCCATCAGGCAAGACTTGTGAAATGCTTTGCGATAACACCAGAAACACGCGTCCGTTTTCATCGCGAATGAGTGACTGGCCGGCGTTAATGACGCCACCGGATGCTTTGACATCGGTGCGGCTTAAGATCTCATTCGTATCTGGATTATAGATGAAGAACTCCGAGTCGCGCGTAACGCCCGTCACATGGCCGTTCGGCAAGATTTCCAGGCCGAAGACATCGGCGCCGATTTCCGTTTGGCTCAGAACCTTCTTAGTGGCTGGGTCCATGATGAAAACCAGCGAAGTCTCTGCGGTGCGCTGGCCGCCACCGGGGGCCTCGGTGCTGGTGCCGCCGATGAGCAGGCCGCTTGGCAACTGGCGCAAGGCAACCGTGCTATGGCCTTCGAGAAGCGTTTTGGCTTCGAGCGTGGTGGCGCTATCTTTTTCCAGATCGTAAAACACCATACCACCGCCGGTGTGTCCATAGCCGGGGAAACCGGCGACGACAGCGGTATTGCAATCATTTAAGAGCAGCGAGACACGCGGCCGGGCGATGGGAGCGTATTTCCCCAGAGGCTGCGGATTGGCATTGGGGCCAATAGCTTTCGTCCAGGGCTTGGCCGGGTCGAAGCGATAGACCGCTCCAGCCGAGTAGGTGGGGCCGACAATCTGGTTTTTCCAGGCCAAGAGGTTAGGAAAGTTGCCACCGCCTACTTCGGGTATACCGGTGAAGTCGGTAAAGCCGCCGTTCGTAGTGTCATATTTCCAGAAGTGCATGGGATGGCTGCTGGAGCCATAGAGGTTGCCATCGTTGCCGACTGTCATGGAGCTAATACCGGCACCGCTGGTAATGTAGTCGAATTTAACGGTATGGGCTTGGCCGTCTTTGTCGGCCCACTCCAGGGTTTTGTCGGGCAGGGAACAGCGTTTGATTTGCCCTCCATCGGGAAAGTCGGCCAGGGTATGCTGGAAATGAATATTCTGGCGTGTGGCGAACGCGACGCCATCCGGCTTGGTGGGAATGGCTTTGCCATCCTTGAGCAGGAAGAAAGGAGCTTCTTTGGCACCGTAAGCGCGGGCGTAAACCTGCCCGTCCTTTCCGGGGTAGACCACGCCGACACCGATCTTGCGATCGGCCTCGTCAATCAACTGATTGCGTTCACCGGTGCGGGTGTTCATGGCTACCAGATTATTGCGCGCCGTGCCGATTCCGGCATAGACCCAATCTGTGCTATCCGTCGCGAGGAAAGAGGGATATTTTTCAACCGAGTCGAGTTGGCCCACTTTGCGCAGTTGGCGCGTAGCAGTATCGAACTCCCACAATGTGCTTTGTGGGTAGGTGCCGAAATAAACTTTGCCCGAAGGTGCCTGCACGAACGCCATCGCCATGCCGTCGATGGGTGCCTGAAAACTCCATTTGCGCTCTTGTAAATTGAACTCGACAAAGACATGGCCAATGGTGGTGTAGAGGCAGCTATTATCGGCGCGCAGCATATGAAAGAGGTCGCCGTTGGTAGCCTCCTGGGTGGGGAACCAGTGTTGCTGGGCCTCGCCGTTAGCGGGGTTGATGAGCAGCAGCGAGTTACGCGCACCGGCTTTGTAGCGGTCGTAGGCAAACGCGGCGACATAAGGTTGCTCGTCGATGGAGACAGCCAGCACGCCACGGTTTTCTGAGACTTGTACAGGTGTGCCAACAAGTTCAAGCGGTGCGGCATTGGTTTCAAGGGTTGTCATCGCGATGGTGAGGAACGAGAAAAGGCAAGCGAGAAGTTTCAACATGGTATTTTTTACAACTATGCTCAGTCGTTGGGGTCGATGGTCCACATGCCGCGTACACTTCCCATATTACCGATACCGACGGTGCTTTGCGGACGATGCCATTTGACATGCCCGTCGGCAAAAAGGTAGTTCCAGCCATCGAAGTGAATGGGTTTAAGTGTCGTTGCTTGTTGGGCCGTTGCACTGGTAATGATACCCCCGGAAGAACTTCCAAAGAAGTTACCAGTTGAGGGAGCTTCGGTCAGAAGAAGAGTTTGGGCAGGTGTTTCTATGGCTGCTAAGGGCACGCAACCTGCCACGGTATTATTTGTGTTGCAGCTACCTGGAGTGCTGGCGTCGCCGTAATATCCACCGGTTCCACGCAGCGCCAGGCCGGTGGCGTCTGTCGCAAGGCGTCGGGGTAGCGGCATGGAATAGGTGCGAGGCAGCGGATTGGGAACAGCGGAGGTGCCAACACGCGTAATGGTGTCGGACGGGCATTCTAATAATAACGGAGCCTTATCCACTCCCACCTTAATTCCCAGATAGGGGGCGATGCTGGTATCCCAACCGACAGTAGTGCCACCGACTACGAGAGCGTTATTGAGTGAGAATGGCAATCTCTCATCGTAATCTTGCGTGTATTGCATAAACGCCAGCCCGGCTTGTTTCATATTGCTTTGGCAGGAGGCCCGCCGGGCATTTTCTCGTGCCCTGGCAAAAACCGGGAAGAGGATTGAGGCGAGGATAGCTATGATAGCAATGACGACAAGCAATTCTATGAGGGTAAAGCCTCTGTAGTGACGTGACTCCATCGTTTGTTTCTCCATATCAGGGGTAATCGTGATGTTGCTTGAAAACTCTCTGCAGGTAACTTCAACATCCTTTATTATATTCCCCCGGAAGTGGTACTTATAACGATGGTATTGGCTCAATGGCGATACTATTGAATCAGACTTATACCGGTTCGTATGGTTATTTTCATTTTTAGATTATTGAGGCAGGGTATATTTCCAGAGACGGGCACCTGCTGCAAAGTAAAGAATTCCGTTTTTGATGGCGATGCCCGAGGTGGCATTTTCGGGTAGTCGGGTGAGTTCCTGGATCGTTCCATCGGGCAGGACTTGGGAGATGCTTTGCGACAAGATTAAGTAAACACGCCCGTTCTCATCGCGAATCAGTGATTGTCCGGCGTTGATAACGCTGCCCTGTTTCGTGGCATCGACGCGACTGAGAACTTTTTGCGTTTGAGGGTTGTAAACGAAGAGTTGTGAATCACGCGTAATACCGGCGACGTTACCGTTGGGCAGCAACTCCAGGCTGAAAATGTCGGCCCCGATTTCTGTCTGGTCGAGAATTTTGTGGGTGGTCGGGTCCATGCGAAAGACGAGTGAAGTTTTCGCTATGGTTTGTCCTCCGCCGGGTGCTTCGGTGCTGGTGCCACCGACGAGGATGCCGCCCGGCAATTGGCGCAATGCAATGATGCTGTGGCCTGGCAGCAGAACTTTGGTGTCGAGCGTGATGGCGACGTCTTTTTCCAGATCGTAAAACACCATGCCGCCACCGGTGTATCCATAACCTGGAAAACCCGCCAGGACGACGGTATGGCCATCGCGAAGTAAGTGGGCAACGCGCGGGCGGGCGATGGAAGGATATTGGCCCAGTGGCCTCGGGTTAGGATTGTTGCCAATTCCTTTGGTCCAGGTTTGTTGAGGATTGAAGCGATAAAGAGTGGCATTCGAGGAATAGGTGGGGCCGATGATATTGTTGTTCCACGCCACCAGGTTCGGGAAATTGCCGCCACCCACCTCGGGAATGCCGGTGTAGTCGGTGAACATACCGGTAATCGGGTCATATTTCCAAAGGTGCATCGGGTGGTTGGTCGAGCCATAGATATTGCCGTCGTTGCCTACGACCAATGAACTGATGGCGGCACCGTTGGAGGTGTAGTCTAATTTGACGGTGTGTGCCTGGCCGGACTTATCAACCCACTCCAAAGTTTTATCGGGAAGTGAACAATTCTTGATTTGCCCGCCACCGGGAAAATCGGCCAGGGTGTGTTGGAAGTGGATATTGTTGCGGGGAGAAAATTGAATTCCGGCAGGATCGGTAACGATGGCCTGTCCATCTTTGAGTAAAAAGAAAGAACTGTTTTGAGATTCGTAGGAGCGGGCGTAAACCTGGCCGTCTTGTCCGGGATAGATCACGCCGGTTCCGATTCTCCGAGTGGCTTCATCAATGAGTTGCCTGCGCTGCCCCGTGCGACTATTCATTGCCACCAGGTTGTTGCGCGCAGTTCCTACTCCTGCATAAACCCAGTCTGTTTTGTCCGCTCCAAGTCTTAAGGTATATTTTTCGACGGAATCGAGTTGGCCGATTTTGCGAAGCCCTCGCGATGCCGGGTCGAATTCCCAGAGATTGCTGTCGGGGTAGGTGCCAAAGTAAACCTTGCCTGACGGCGCTTGGACGAACGACATCGCCATGCCATCGGTTGGGGCTTGAAAAATCCATGTGCGCCGTTTCAGGTTGAACTCGACGAAGACATTACCGATGGTAGTGTAGATGCAGCCGTTATCGGCGCGCAGTATGTGAAAAATATCGCCATTATAAACTTCTTCAGAAGGAAACCAATACTGATTGGCCTGTCCGTTTTCGGGGTTAATCAGTAATAACGAATTACGGATGCCGCCCTGGTAACGGTCAGCGGCGAAAGTAGCGACATACGGTTGCCCATCAATTTCAACCGCCACGACTCCTCGGTTTTCAGAGACTTTTACAGGTGTGCCCAACGACTGCAACGGCGAGGCTGCAGTGTTGGCAAGCGGCATTAAAAAATAGAAGAGAAAAAGAATTGGGGAAAGAATTTTCATGGAGTGTTTTCATCTTTCGTGGCTGGAACCATCAATTCCGCGGATCCCAGAAATCTGAAAGCGCCGTGACAGATAGGCCGCGCAGTGTGCTGCGTGTCTGCCATTTTACATGGCCGTCGGCATAGGTTATATTGCCGCCATCAAGGTGAGGGGTTGCTGTTTTGCTGGTGAGATCGGTAAGTTGAGGGAGATACCAGGTGTTATAGAGCGGTCTCGATGAACGGAAATCTGCCAGCATTAATAATTGGGATGGTGATTGTATCCCGGCCATGGAAATTGAAGTATTGGCTGTGCGCCCATAAGTGATGCCATATTCGACATGCCCACTCAGCGCTACCGAATAACCATAATGTGCCCTCCGGTTGGCGGCACTGGCGATATCGTAGTCCATTGAAGGGCAGCGGTAAATTTGCAGGCTTTTTACGTAAGGGAAAATCAAATCCATCCAGGTACGATTGTTACCATTAGCCTCGGGATTTTCTGCCATATAGTAATTCCTGCTGGGCATGGATGCATTACTATCTTGGACTGCTACGTAGGTAGATGGGGAAGCCGTAAAAGTGACGAGATCGTAGGATGTCGGAAAACGCTCGTCGTAATCTTGCACGTATTGCAGTATCCCCAACCCCAGTTGCTTGAGATTACTCTGACAACTGGCCCGCCGTGCGTTTTCTCGTGCCCTGGCAAACACGGGAAATAGGATTGATGCGAGTATAGCTATGATGGCAATAACGACAAGAAGCTCGATAAGTGTGAAGCCTCGTAAAAAGCGTGATGATTTCATTGTGAATCGTTTCTCCGAATAAAGCAAGCGTTTTGAATACGGATGTTAATTCTATACTCATCGGCATTCATTATTATATATTCCCGGATAGAGAGTGCTTGTAACGATAATATTGCCTATGCCGCGATAATATTGAATCAGTCTTTTGAAGCGGCGCGAAAATCGGAAGGCGACATGCCCATGTGTTTACGAAACAAGTTGCGCAATTGCACCGGCTGCAGCCCCACGAACTGGCTGATTTCAGCAATATTCCAGTTTTCTTCACTGAGAAATCTCTGGGCGACTTCGAGCCGACGCTCGGTGAGATATTGGTTGAATGTTTGGCCGGTGTGCTGCCGAAAGCGCCTCACAAAACTCGCACGCGACATATAAACAGCTTCGGCAACGCCTTCAGTGGTGAGGCGTTGGTTGAGATGCGAGTTGATATAGGAGAGCGCCAGTTGGATGGACGAGGCATTGCGAATAGCAGCTTCGGGGGCTTTCAGTGTACCGCCATAATAGAAATTGCCCTGCTTGAGTTCACGAATAAAGAGGCGCAAGAAGGTCAGAAAAGACGATTCGGCGATAGCTTGCCAGCCGGTTCGTTGCTCTTGGATTTCACGCAGAAAATGGTGAAAGTAGATAATCACTTCCTGCTGCTCCATAAAGCAAAAATCGAAGCGCGGCTTAGCCCAGTGCTGTTCGCCCTGGGAATGGCACGTCCAAAGACGGATTTGCCGATCGAAGACAGGGGGGCAATCGAACCAGAGAATCTCGCAATAGCGCTGCGCGAGGTTTTCTCCTTCAAGGTGAGGAGCGTGGCCGTTAGGGAAGGGGATTTGTGGACGCAGTAGCAGGAAGTGGCTTTGCGGACAGTGTACGATGTAGTCGGCAATATGGAGGTCGGCGCAACCTTTAAGGACGCAGCATAATTTTGCATAACCCGCTGCTGCCTGGGCATCGTCGGGCCATTGCTGGCGTGCATGGATGCTGTTGCGAGTTTTGCGCTTTGCCAGGGAATGGCCGTAGCGCTTTTTAACCGAGGTTGTGACCTGGTCGGGAAGTTTTTGTGCCTTGAACTCTTTGACCGTGTCGGTAGTAGCGGCCAGGTGAGTGGTGCCATACCGCTCCCACCAGGGAAGAACCTGTTGTTCGAGAAGAACAATCAGTTCCTCATCATAACGGGTATAGGTGGGAGCCGGCATGGCTTAACTCAAGAGAGGAAAATTAATTCCATCCCAAGTCGTCGAGAACGGCTTGGAGGTAGGCGATGTCTTCGCGCGCGAACCACTCACGATCGCCGGGGCGGGGCGCTTCAATGCCGATGGGGCCGTTAAAGCCGCGTGCCTGGAGGGCGCTCAGCAATTCGCGGTTGTTCAGCGCGCCGCTGCCCAGAGCGGTGCAGGAGAAACCACCGCTTGGATACTGCACGATATTTTTCAGGTGCAGGTAGAAGATGCGGTCGCCGAGAATTTCAACCTGCTCGGTCAAACCCGGTTGGCCGGGAATGAGAGCGATATTGGCACTGTCTAAGGCCACGCCGACGTTGGGCGAACCAATGGCATCGACCAGTTTTTTAGCGGCTTCGGGCACATCGTGCAAGTAGCCCATGTGGGTTTCAAAAGCGAGCTGCAAACCGATTTCTTCGGCCAGTTTGCCCAGTTGCTTGAAGCCTGCCGTGGCCTGTTCCCACTGCTCGGGGGTAGCGACGAAAGAACCCTGCTTGTCGTATTCGCTGTAGGGAATCGCCGGATCGGGGTTGAGCAGCGGTCCGCTGAAAGTGTTGCTGATGGTGGTGCCGAAGCGCTTGCGGGCAATGGCGTAGAAGTCGAGTGCGGCTTCAAGCTCAGTTTCGCGGATAGAGGCATCGTTCGTCATTAGATCGGGGCCGGGCGAGCCGAAGATAACCTGTTTTAAGCCAGACTTGGCAACGGCAGCTTCGATTGCATCAAGATACGCTTCTTGAGTTTCTTCGAGTGTGTGGCGCTTGCGGCGAAATTCGATACCGTCGAAACCGAGTTTCACGGCATCCAGGCAGGCCTTTTCCAGGCTTTGGCCTTGTTCGTAGTAGTTAATGTGGAGAATAAGTGCGGGACGGGCCATGTTTAATTTCCTTTGTTAATCAACTCATCGACTGAGCTGGCGATGCGTTCTTCGATGGATTCAGCGAAAGCCGACGGCCAGCCGTATTCCATCATACCACTTACGCCTTCATAGCCGCCTTCGCGCCGAACGCGCAAAGAGGGAATATAGGCGGTGAGTTCGTTACAGTACCCGGCAACCCAGGTATTGCTAAAGCCATATTGGCCTTTGAAGCGCAAGGAATAATCCACTACCGGTTCGCCAGAAAGAGCAATGAAGCGTAGCGTGTCGATTTGCCACACGTGTATAGGGAAAGGCACGGTTTGAGTTAAAGGCCCCTCCTCAAGATGGCTCAATTGAAGATCGACTTCACGGGTGCGAATACTTTCGCCATATTCCGCCCGCGCTGCATCACGCATCGCCAGCAGTTCTTCTTTGCTGGGAGCCGGTTCAAGATCGAGAGAGACCTCTTCAAACTGCAGACTCAAATTCGATTCAATCGGCTGCATGTCGCGTTCGAGTACATTAGCGACCGCCGCCGCCAACAATTTACCGGTCATTTGCGGCAACTCTTCATGATAGCGACCGAAACGCGGGAAAGGGTTGATATCGCCGCCGCAACCCGCCACGAAAAGCGCTGTGGAGCCGGGGAAGGCGTCTTCTATTTCAATCTGTGCAAAGCCGGGCCAGTCGCCGCAGAGCTTGGGAATGGCGTAGCTGGTGGGGTGGCAAGCGTAGCCGAAAACCACGGCGCGCAGGTTCTGATTGCCATCGCGCACGGCTAGCACCGGAACGTCGTGATCGACGACTTGGGGCAACTCGCGATAGGCTTTGCCATGCGCGCGGCGACGGTTCACACCAAAGCCGCAGAGACCGGGTTCGTAAGTGAGAGTAGCCGGTTCCAGGGTATTGAGTGCCTCACCAATGACAGCTTCAATTTCATCGAGTAGCCAGGCGGTGTAGCGTTCGATGGTTTCCAGCTCGGGGCTACCCAGTTCATAGTAGAGGTGCAGCAAATCGCCCGTCACCGGCCCGGCGTGGTTGTGTGATGAATTAATAATGAGCTGCTCGCGCTGCAAGCCGAACTTCTCGCTGGCACGCGAGGCTAACTCTTCGCTCATATCCCGCGAAAGGCCCAGCAAATCGGTTGTGACCAGCACTGCAGTGGTGCCTTGCTCGTCTTGCATTGCAATGGCTTTGGCCCAAATCGGATGCAAGGTTCCGGTCGAGATACGTTCCCCGCCCCAGCCAGCGAGTGCGATTGGTTCTTGCGATGCGATATCGCGTCGTGCGACACCTACGTTCCAGAGGTTGTTCATATGGTGGATTATATATTTAAAAGACGCTATCTCGATATAGCTGATAGCGTCTCTCTTCTCTAAGTAAAAATAAACGTACTACTGCGAACCGGCGTGATGGCGTATCTTGGCAATCGCCGTGACGATATCATTCATATCAGCTCTCTCAGCCGTTAAAAGTGCCTGGGTTAGCCAGATTGCTTCCTTTTTACAGGCTTTTTCCGTGACCGGATTTTCAAGTTGATGATAGTCGATTGCTACGCGATGGGGTGCCTGGTGGGCAGCAAAGAGCGCAGGGATATTCTCGCCGCTGAAAACCGGTTGTTGGTGGAGCGGCTTGCCATACCCTGGCGTGGCTGGAATCCCTTCGGCATGAAGTCGTTCCAGGAATACGCTTTTTGAGAAACCAAACTGATTTTCGTCGTAGCGGAACATATAGAGATGATGCGGATGCAATTCCTGTTGCGGATCGTGTCGCATTGGTGCAATGCCATCAATCTGCGCCAGTTGCTCATCTAAATAACGCCCGTTCGCATTACGTCTGGCGGTTTGATCTTTAAGTCGCGTGAGCTGAGTGCCCAGCAATGCACCCTGAAATTCGGTCATGCGAAAAGTGCTGCCGTTAATGAAATGCTCATACCAAATGCCGCGTGGCACACGGCCATTACTGGCAATGGCACGACAGATGAGGGCTAAGTCGTCGTCGTTGGTGAGGATGCAACCACCTTCGCCGGAGGTGAGGTTCTTGCTGGCCTGAAAGCTAAAGCAACCGGCATCGCCAATCGTGCCCAGAGCCTGGCCGCGCCAGGTGCCGCCGTGGGAATGAGCGGCATCTTCAATCACAACCAAATTGTGTTCTTGCGCAATTGCCAGTAGCTCATCCATGGCGCAAATGCTGCCGCTAAAATGAACCGGAACGATGGCTTTGGTGCGCGGAGTGATAGCGCGCCGCACGGCTGCGGGATCGATGGTATATGTCTCGGGGTCGATATCGATCAACACCGGTACAGCCCCGTTCATCAACACCGCAGTAGCAGTAGCGATGTAGGTATAATCCGGCACAATGACTTCATCGCCCGGACAAACGCCCCGTGCGGCCATGGCAATTTGCAGGGCAGCATTTCCACTATTGACACAAATGGCGTGCTTGACGTTATTATAAGCGGCAAACTCCGCTTCGAAGCGATGCACTTTTTCTCCGGAATTGCTGCTCCATTGGCCGCTACGCACCACATCGGCCACAGCCTGGATGTCGGCCTCTTCTACCTGTGGCCAGCCCGGCCAGGTCTTGCTACGCACGGGTGTTCCACCGCTCACTGCGAGTTCATTAGTAGTCATGGCGTTATATGGTCTGTTGGTATTATTCAAACAAATTTTCGAGATTGCTGCTGAAATAATTCGTGGCTCCGGCAGCAAAGCCGGAGCCACAGATTACAACATTCTTTTCAGCGCTTTTATTTCTTCACAATCGCAGCGCTCCAGTCTTCGCCGATGCGCAATTCGGTGAGGGTTTTCCCGTCTTTGGTAATTGTGCGTGCAACGGTTGGTGCTTTAATCTCCGTCACTTCACGGCCTTTGTTATCGAAGACGTGAATTTCATGTTTGGCATTATCATTCCAGCCATAGAAACCGCTGCGGTTGGTGATGATGCGCTCCTTGCCGATAATGGTACCTTCACGCAGCTCGACAGGCGTGATGGGGAACATGTAGCTGGTGAGGGTGGGGTGAGTGGGAACCACTGTCATGTCGTTATACCAGTAGTAAACGCAACCGAAGTCGAGTGAACGCAACATCACACGGTAGGCATCTTCCTCACTTCGCTCGGTGAGGTGATCGCCCAGGGCGATGGGCGAGTAGAGTTGTGCAAAGCGATTATTACTAATGGAACCGGTTTCCACGAAAGAAGGAAAGTGCAGTTGCATCATGGTGCGGGTATCGGGGGAACCACCGTTGGCGATGAGGGTGCCTCGCTCCATGATTCGCTTTGCCTGCTTTAAACGCCACGACTGGCTCAGCAACGCGACTGAACTCTTGAGGCGCGTAATCTTGAGCGTGCGCGGATCGATATCGGCACTTACTCCATCCCACGGCGTATTGTAGGTGTAGCTGTAGCGTGAGCGCTCCATCTCGTCCCAATACACGCCGTCCAGTTTGAGATCGTCCAAAATGATGTCTACGTTTTTAGCGACATCGCGACCGAAGGTGTTGTCGTCAGTCGGCACGAACAGTGCATAGTGGGCTTCGCCATAATCGGCATGCTTGCCGTCCGAGAGCAGGGTGCGGGCATCCTTGTAAGTGGTGCTTGCATCTTTGTGGGCGTTGATGAAGCTGTGGAAGTAGGCCAACTGTTTCGCTTCGGGCACCAGACGACGGCGTCGGGCTATTTCCTTTTTCCACTCAGTGAAGTCGAGTGTCTGGAATGCCGTGCCGTGCGGTACGACACCGTTGTAACGTGGCCAGCTAATGCCGGTGGTCAGGTAGTGGGCATTTTTATTGCGCACGAAATCGACGATTTTCTGGTCGCTCCATTTCCCGGTGAGTTCGGGATTAATGCGCAGGAAGGCAAACGAACCGTCGATGAGGAAGTTGACATCGCGCAGACGGCGCGTGGCATTGATAAAGCTGAAGTAGTCGGGCTGTGCGGTTGGCACAATCGCCCATTCGGCGGTGTGGGTTGCACCGGGACGCACTACCAGGGTGTTGTCGGCCAGGCCCAGCGTGCCGTCGGTAGCATAGTTGCTGACATGGACCAGCCCCACATCGTCTAAGGGGAGCAAGCCCACGCCGATTTTATCGGTGATGCCGAAAGTGGTGGGGTTGGACGATTCGGCAGCCGAGCCACTGGCCGATGAGGGCGAAAGCCCGCCGAGCCAATATTTCTTGAAACCGCCGGTGGTTGTAAGCTGGCGGCGTTGCATCAATGGTAAATTCTCGTTGGTGAGATTGGTGAATGTCTCACGCACGACGACGGCTTCGCCACGCTTTTCAATGACACGCTGCACGCGGAAGAAGGCGTTGTTGCCGGTTTGCCACTTGCCGTCGGGGGTGGAGTATTGTGAGGCAACGCGCGCTGTTTGGCCGTTCAGGGAAAGAGTCAGTCCGCCATCGGCTTCCTCGCGCAGATTATAGTCCACGGTATGTTTGGCGCTGGGGGCAACGGTGGGGATTGCGCCGGTTGGCGGTGGAGTGGGAACTCTTTTGACAACCGGCGCGCGAAACTCCAGGCTGGCATTGCCAATCGTCATGGTGTTCGTGAGCGGCGTGCGAACGGCGTTTTCAATGGTGAGCACATTACTACCGCTTTTTAACAAGTCGGAGACGTTCAACTCCAGCCGGGTCGAGCTGCCTTTGCGAGTGGCGTAAGAGGCGCTTTTGTCGCTGGCTTCAAAATCCGGCGCATAGTCGGTGACGAACGATTCCCCGGCAGCAGTGGGGCGGAGCTTGCCCGTTACCAATTCTTCATTCGCTTCCTTGTTGAGTACTCTTTTGGCATCGAGCGCTTGTCCATTGAGACGCAAGCGCAGAGCGGGTGTGTAACCGGCGGCTTGTTTCGCATGCAGCCGGGTATTGAACACCAATACCGCCTCCCGCCCGGCCGGAACGGCAGGGCTTTCAAAACGAAACTCTTGCGAGGTGCGCGGGGCCAGTTCCAGGCTGTCGAAGAGTTTTTGTCCGCGTGCGACAACCGGAATGTTGCCATTCACTTCGGCTAACGCCGCCGGGCGGAGCACCTGACGACTGCGCGACCATTTAATACCCGGTAGCAGTGCGGCCAGCATCTTCTCTTGCGCGGCTTCGGTGCCGTCGGTATCGGAAACACCCACCACCAGCGGTAAGGAGAGACCGGCGGCAGGAAGGCTGGTAATCTTCAGGTTTTTCCAGGGAATGGCGGCTTCAAGGGTATAGCCTTGCGGTGTGCGTTGGGCTGCCACGATGACGCCTTCTGCAGAAATCCCGGCGGGCAGGTGGAAATAGCCTTCCGGTTTAGTATCGAAAAGCGGATCGCCGGTGTTCTCGAAGTTGCCGGGTGTCAGTCCGATTTGAAACTGCCCCTCGCCATAAGACAGGCGCTGGGCATCGGCTTCGGGCGTGGTATCGACATACAATTCCAGGTGATCGCCTTTCCACAAGTTAGAGCCGCGCTGCGTCTGTCGCAAAACGTCGTCGGTCACGTCGGCTGCTAAATAGAGATGCTCCTGCCGCCAGGCCAGCCAGACGCGGGCGCTCAGGTCGGCTTTGGAAGCCCAGCCCTTTTCGCCGGTGACGATCTGCTCGGCATTATCCAGGATGAAGGTCGGGGCGATGGCTTCCCATTCATCCAGGTCGCCGTTAATGGCTGGAGGTGGATCGGGTTTGAAGGGGATGGGGATGGGGCTGCTCTGGGAATGGGCGATTGTAGCCGAACTTAGTGTGGCGGTTAATGCGACCAAGGAAATAAAGTTTTTCATAGCATGTTCCTGACTCGATAAAGTAATTTACTGGATCGGACAATATATTTTGTGATTGAAGTAGAAATCGAGTTTGCGCCATTTTGCATGGCCGTCAGCATAGAGAGCGTTCGCTCCGCCGTTATGAACGGCGGCTTGTGGATGATTATAGTTTGTCGCGAGAAAACTGTCTGGTGACGCTACGCTGGTTCTGGGCGCAGAAAAAGTGTCCATCGTAGATCTTGCCGAAGCATCCGAATAACTATTAGTAATTGTGAGGTTATAGTAAGTGAGGCTGCCGTCTAATAATACGACCGATTGGGATGGGTTCGTGACTATTGCATCGCTCACGCCGTTATAAACAGGGATTTCAGAACCGCAGAAACTCAGTGTTAATCCGCTTCTTGCAGGAATTCCATTATCATATCCAAAAGCCCAGTTGTAACTATATCCAATGTACCAGTTGGGATTACTGGGGCAAATCTGAATCTGCTTGTTTTTTACATAGGCATCGAGATAATGGTCATACCAACGTCCTGCTCCACCTGCCCAACGAGCAGAAGGGAACTTCCCGTCATAATCCTGTTTATATTGTTCGATTGCCAGGCCAAATTGTTTGAGATTCGATAAACACGAGGTCGCACGCGCCTTCTCTCTGACACGAGCAAATACTGGGAATAAGATGGCAGCCAGGATACTGATAATGGCGATGACGACAAGCAGCTCAATGAGTGTGAAACCATTTCTTTTCTTACTAAGGGGCAGATTTTGTGTATGGTTTGCCTGAATTTTCATTTTCTCTCCTAATCATATTTGAAATTGATTATTTTTCATGAAGCGGCAGTGTGCTCTGACGTGTAATTAACTGGCCGTATAGTGTCACTGTGCGTGATTCACCGGTATGGCGTCCTTCGATACGGCTGGTTAACAACTCGACAACGGCCTGTGCAATTTCTTTCATCGGTTGAGATACAGTGGAGAGCGGCACGAAATTATGAGCGGCAATAAGTAAATCATCGTGGCTGACAACACTTAGATCGCATGGGACGGATATACCCTGACGATATAGGGCGGCAATGAATGAGGCTGCAACAATATCATCGGGGATGCAAATTGCGGTGGGCTTTTGTGGACAGCTTAGAAAATCTTCGGCCAACTGTCTACCAACAATTTCTCCTGGAGTTGCTTGTTGGCAATTGAAGAGTAGGTGATCTTGAAATGGCACATCATATTTATGGAGAGCATTCCGGTAGCCTGGTACGCGTGTCGAATCGTCATAAATCCCCGGCATGGCAAAGGCAATTTGGCGATGCCCCAGTTCTAAGAGATGTGTTGTCGCTTGCTCGGCACTATCGGCCCTATCAAATATGACTTGATCGCAATCTAAGTTGCTAGGGGTATCGAAGGTAATGAGGTGGCCACCCTCATCAGCATACTGTTTAAGTTCGTTGTAGGCGGCGTTGTTTAGTAGTAGAGCGGAATAGACAACGATGGCGAGGGGGCGTTGTCTTCTTAAATCGCGGAGTAGGGCGGCATGTTCAACAACCTGGTTGCCGCGATAATAGCCGCTGGAATGGATGGCCGCATTGTAACCCTTCTCGAATAGCAAGCCTTGCAATATTTGTAATTTGCGTGTGCCGACGCCTAAATCCAAAGAACGCGTAAAGAGTCCGATTTGAGTATTGCTATGCCCGGTGGCCAGGCGCTGCGCGGAGAGATCGGCCTCGAACCCCATCTCTTGTGCGATGCGCCGCACTTCTTGCTGGGTAGCCAAAGAAACCCTCCCTCTGCCATTAAGCGCCAGAGAAGCAGTCGCCAGAGAAATACCCGCAGCCCGGGCTACATCCTGAAGGCGCACCGGCTTTTTGATTTCCGTTTTTTCCTCAATTAAGGTTGGCATTTTCTTGGCAAAGTTCGGATTTAAAAGATTTGCTAAAGCGCTTTAGCAGATTATACCCCGAAAAAGAAAGGCTTAAACATTTTTTTGAAATTTAGCTCACGCAGAGGCGCAGAGGACGCAGAGATTTTTTGAAATGGAGGTGAAATGTGAGCAAAAAGAAAAGGGCCAACTGCATGTTGTGCGATGCTGTTGGCTCCTGAGAGATGGAACGTTAGGCGTTCAGTTCGGGGATATCGACCCAGGCGCGCTTTTGCCACGATTCGATGCCTTTCTCGGCTAATTGTACGCCTTTAGCGGCTTCGCGGAGGTCCCAGGGGAAAGGCTCATCGAGAACCACGTGGCGCAGGAACAGTTCCCACTGGATTTTGAAGGCGTTATCGAAATTTTGCTGCTGGGGCACTTCGAGCCAGCCGTCATAGAAGTTGATGGGTTGGGGAATATCAGGGTTCCAGATGGGGCGGGGAGTGCCGCCGTAGGGCTGGATGACACAATCGCGAAGTCCTGCCACGGCGCTGCCTTTGGTGCCATCGACTTGCAAAGTGAGCAGGTCGTCGCGGCGCACGCGCACCGTCCAACTCGAATTGAACTGGGCGATGATGTTCTCGCCATCTTTGCCTTTCAGCTCAAAGGTGGCATAGGCGGCGTCATCGGCGGTGCATTTGTATTCTTTTCCAGCCTCGTCGCGGCGGGTAGGCATGTGGGTCGCGCCCAGGCAGGAGACGGATTTCACTTCGCCAAATAAATTGTCAAGCACATAACGCCAGTGGCACAGCATGTCGATGATGATGCCGCCGCCGTCTTCTTCGCGATAGTTCCAGCTGGGGCGTTGCGGGGGGATAGCGTCTTCGCCGGTGAACACCCAGTAACCGAACTCACCGCGCACGGAGAGGATCTGCCCGAAGAAACCGGAATCGATCAGGTTCTTGAGCTTCAAAAGGCCGGGCAGCCAGAGCTTATCCTGTACCACGCCGTGCTTGATGCCTTTAGCCTTGGCCAGTTCATAAAGCGAATAGGCTTCATTGGTTGTAGTTGCGGTGGGCTTTTCGCAGTAGATATGCTTGCCCGCTTCAATGGCTTTTTTAACGGCCGGAACGCGAAGCTGGGTGAGTTGGGCGTCGAAATAGATTTGGTTTTGGGGATCGGCCAAGACTTCATCCAGATTGGTTGACCAACGCCCGATGCCGTTTTCTTCGGCTAATTTTTTGAGTTTGATTTCATTGCGGCCCACCAGAATAGGGTCGGGCCAGATGACTTCGCCTTCGCTGATTTTCAAGCCGCCTGCATCGCGAATCGCTTTGATGGAACGGATGAGATGCTGGTTGGTGCCCATGCGTCCGGTGACACCGTTCATGATAATGCCGAGAGAATGCTTTTTAATTTCGCTCATAATAATTTGATTTTCGGTCTTAATTGGCAAGGTTTTCTATCATTTCATCGAGGCGTTGAGAAATGTCGCGGAGGATTTCGATATCCGAGTCGGGCCGGCAGGTGGCGATGGGGTGGGGGGCGTTGGAAGTGATGCGCTCTCGCAGTTTCAGGAATTGAGCGCAGGTGTGTTTGTAGGCCGGAACTGGTGGGCGGAAGGCGAAAAAGCCCAGATATTGAATGAGATCGTTAAGGCCGTAAAAGCGCGAATCGTTTTCCTCCCAGAGTTTGTCGCGCAACGCAAAGGCTTCAGGGCAAAACGCGGAAAGTCCCAGCAGGTAGTCGCTGCCGTAACAGACCATGTCGATGGCGAGGTCGTTGCCGGTGTAGATTTTAAAGTCAGGGCGCAATTCATCGCGCAGTTTCAAGCGTTCCCATTCGAGTTCACGATTAAGGCTGGAGTGCTTGGCTCCCTTGAGCTGGGGAATCTGCATCAGCTCATACATGGTGTTGAGATCGTAAATCTGGCCGAAGGGCGCGAACATCTCACCCAGTTCGAATCCCAGAAAAGCCGGGCAGTTTTCACCGATTTTTCGATAGAGTTCCACCAGTTCATGGCGCGTCATGCCTTTGAGGGCAGAGCATTGGAAGAGAATCGGTGTGCCACCGAACTGTTGGATTTCGGTTACTGCAGTCTGGTAGAGGGAAAGCGGGTCGCCGTCTTCGCCTTCGATAAATGCCCCTGCGATGAAGAGCGAACCTTCAACAGTCTCCTGGGTGAGGCGCAGCACATCGGTGCGTTCTTGCGCAGTAATGAGATTGGTGTAGCCGGTGTCCATGTTGACGGCAGGCTTAAGCCCGGCCTGGACAGTGCGCCTGATATTATGCGCCAGGCTATTGAAGTCGATGGTGCCGTCGTCGTGAAAAGGAAGGAGAACTGCTGAGATGCCTTCAATGGCGCGTCCGCTTTGCACACGTGCTGCTACGTCCTGAACATGCATTTATTCGGTTTCCTTGGCGCTGTCGCGAGCGAGGCGCCGCCTTTGTCCATCCGGGTCGGCTAAGGGATGAATCATTCCGCCGTCGATAGTGAGCGATTGCCCGCTAATACCACCTCCTGCTTCACTGAGTAGGAGGCAAGCCGGACCAAGTATATCGGCAGGTGCTAAACGACGCCCAACCGATTGCCAGTTAATCAGGCGCTGGTTACTTTCCGGGGTAGGATTTTCCTTTTCCACTAAAATCGCACCGGGCACCAGGCAGTTCACCGTGATGCCGGTGTGTTTGAGTTCATGGGCCAGCGAGTGGGTGAGTGCTTCCAATGCTCCCTTGCTGGCGTTATAGG
>DAITOV010000049.1:0-20813 GCA_036833945.1 Abditibacteriia bacterium | reverse complement strand
ATGCCGAAGGCACTCCAACCGCCCAAGTCACCAAAGGGATTGTAATCGGTGTCATGTCGGGCAAAGGCGGCCTGGGCAAAACAACCATTGCCACCAATATGGCGGCAATGATAGCCAAAGCGACAAAACAACCAATCGGGTTGATCGGCCTGGAATCGGGAGACGGGGCCGTTCTACTTTCGTTGCAACCACGCGTCGGCCTCCTGGATATGGCAGGTGCCATGGGTAGCGAACAGGCCGAATACTCCCCTGAATTCTTACGTCAATTCGGCGTGCCGCATCGCAACGGACTCATGTATTGGACCTGGCAAGGCACTGCAACGGCGGTGGGAATTGAGATTCCTCACGATTTTCTTCCCAATCTCTTCGAAGTATGTCGCCATACTTGCGCATACACCTTTGTCGATTTGCCGCTACTCAACGAAGAAGAAGCTACGGGGGTTGCGCCGCTTTTGGATGTTATCCTGGTCGTTTCTTCCACCTCCGACTTATTGGCACTCCGTTCGACCAAGGTTTTCCTCGAAATTCTGCCGGAAGAAGTTCGTCCGCGCATTCGCGTCATTGTAAACCGCGCCGATGAAGACGACATGATCTCCAGTGACGACTTTGAAAGCGGCCTGAACCACCGTATTTCCGCTATTTTACCCAACGACCGATTACAAGCGGCCCAAGCCATAAATATGGGAGCACCTTTTATTACAACGCTCAACCAAACCGAGTTATCCCATCAAATGCAACTCTTGGGAGAAAAATTATTTCATGTGCAAATCGCTACCGAAGCTCCTCGCGCGAAGAAGAAATTTTCTCTTTTTTAAGGACTAAAATAGTTGATTCACAAGCAAAGTCGGTGCCAAGTAAGAGATAAAATTGCGGCTGCGCACATTTCTCCGTTAAAACACTCCATTTTTGAGGAATAACTTGAAGTGAATTTCCTCATTCAATCCTTATTCATAACCAGGAAGTGAAAATTTTATCCGGGAAACCATTTGGCAAGTCATTCAGGAATCGCTTACAATGTGACGGCGTTCTGCATCCAGCAAATTCAACGATATGGAATGCACTACAATCTACTTCCGTCCACAACAATAGTAAAAAGTTTTAACGCCATGCATCACCACATAGGGAGAAACTCGATGAATCCGACGCACTCCTCGTACCCGTTGCCCCGCTTTCTGGCATGGGCCGGTTCACCCCGTTGTTCACCTGCCTTCATTCCTGCCGGCGCACTCTTACTGGCATTGATGAGCGGTAATAATGCTGCGTTTGCACAGTCTGCAACAGTGCCATCCGCTCCGGTTCTCACCGCACTGCAATCAAGCAATAATTTTTCACAGATTGCAACCGACAAAACCTCCAGTGGGGAAGCCGGTTTCTCTATTGAACGCCAGTTGCTTAACCAGCGTAATACCGGCCAAGCCACCCGATTGACGGCATTGGGAGCTGCTGCTCGCAAACAGTCTTCGGCCACTACCCCAGCTCTCTGGTCGGTGGCAACAACCAACCGGTGGAACAACGGTCTTCGAGCCACTTCGGATGCCGAGCGTCCGGCCAAAATCACCACGACCGACATTCCCCTGGCTACTCTGCCCCCGGCTACCCTCAAAGCCCAGCTTGGCCCGTTAGCGCCAAAGCCTGCAACAGACACCCCCAACGATACTGCGTTAGCTATCGCTGCTCTGCCCGGCCTCAACAGTGGCAGCCAGGTAGTTCAGGTGCAGGCACTCAAGCTGCCCCCGGCCTCGCAACCGTTGCCGCAGTGGATGCAAAACGTGGCGGTGCCGATCGATATCCAGCAGGTCGCCGTGCCGCTGCCCGCTGCCAAGGCCGACAGCAAAACCAAAGCCACCACCAACCAGGCACCTCGTCTGGCCCAGAACCCCAATGCTCCACCGCTGCGCCAGCCGCAGCACCCCGTCACTTCCTCCGACCGCCTGGCCAATCAGATTGAAGTTGCTTCGAGCACTTATATCGTTTTGGTAACCAAGGTCGATCTCGCCACCGTCGCCATCGCCGACCCCGCCATCGCCGACGTATCGGTTGTGAATGCGCGCGCTGTGCTGGTGAACGGTAAATCGGCAGGCACCACGACTTTGGTCGTCGTCGACCGCCTGGGCAAGATTCGCCAATATCAGGTAAAAGTCGTTCCCGCTCCCGGCACCCGCCCGGTGGATATTGAAGATGAAATCGGCATCGACGGTGTGCGTGTGCGCCGTGTGCAAAATTCGATCATCCTCGAAGGCGAAGTCGCTTCGGCCGAAGAGATGAAGCGCGCACTCGATATCGCCGGAATCTTCTCCGATAAAGTCATCAACCAGTTGCGAGTCCGCGACATCGTTGACCTCGGCCAGCTGACTGCCTTGCAGATTCAAGAAGCCCTGGGACGTCCCGGCATTACAGTCCGCGTCGTGGGTAAAACCGCCATTCTGGACGGTACCGTTGCTACCGATATCGAACGCCAGCGCGCCGAGCAAATTGCCCGTTCCTATACCAATGGCGAAGTTCTCAACCTGCTTCGCTTACCGGTGATGAGCGTTGAGCATTTGCGCGACCTGCTTAACGCCCAGGAAACGGCCCTTCCCGCCCCGAGTGAATATATCGGCATCGCTGGCGTTCTCCAGCCACCACGGACTGTCGTCGTTCGGCGTGTCGGGGACCAGATCATCCTCGAAGGCACCTTACCCTCGCAGGCCGATATCGATGCTGCCGCCACGGCTGCTGCCCGCACCGGCTTGCAAGTGTTGAACAAATTGACCGTGACCCCGCCACTTCCCGGAGAAGCGGCTCTCCTGAATACCATTGCCCAAGCCATCGGCCTACCCGGCGTGCGTGTGCGTGGAACTGCCAAACGGGTTGTCCTCGAAGGTATCGTAGCCGATACCAACGTGGCTGTAACAGCCGAGCAAGTTGCTCGCGGTTTTGCCGGCGAAGTAGACAACCAATTGCAAACCCCGAATCCTATCCTGGTGGATGTGGATGTGACTTTCGTCGAAATCACAAACGACGATCTTAAGAACCTGGGCTTTAGATTCCCTTCACTTAGCGATGCCAGCAGCAACGGTTTTGTCATCGGCCAGAACAGCGTAGATGGCGATGGGCCTGGCCAGCTTGGCACTGGGACTAACCCCCGCACAATCGGCACCCTCACGGCGTTTCAGGCTCAGCTTCGTGCCGAAGCGACTAAAGGCAACGCACGCATTCTTTCCAATCCGCGCACTTCGGTTCTCTCGGGTCGCACCGCCACTTTCCAGGTTGGTGGCCAGGTTCCGGTTCCTACCAGCATTGTTCAAAACGCCACCGGCACCACTACCGGTATCGAATTCAAGAACTTCGGTATCCTGCTGGACGTGGTTCCCAACGCCAATAGCAACGGAGTGTTAACGCTTCGCTTGCGCACCGAAGTCTCCCAACCGAACTACGAAATCGGTTTCTCCCCCTTCCCGGGTGCCACTATTCCCGGGTTCGACCGCCGCGCTTCAGTCACGGAAGTGACATTGGGCCGCGACAGCACTATCGCCCTGGGCGGCTTGATTTCCAACACGGTTCGCAAATCGGTGACTAAGATTCCGATTCTCAGCAGCATTCCGGTCCTGGGTAAGCTCTTCACCAGCAAGCGCTTCCAGAACGATCAGACTGAATTGGTGATCTTCGTAACGCCTCGCGTGCGCACCACGCCGCTGGCTCCGGGTGAAACCGCACCGGCTGCCGTTACCGCCGTCGGCAACAATACCAATATCGCCACCAAGCTTGGCAACCCCGGTATTTCATCGTTCGACGAAGGTAATAACGTAGTCGCCGGCAACGGCGGAGGCGGCGGAGGACAATAATCATTCTCTTGGCCGGTGCCGCAGGTAAAAATCCTTTCCCTGCAGCATCGGCCAGTAGTCTTACTGAGGAGACCTCATGGCAAAAAATACTCTACCAATCATAATCGGAGCTGTTCTATTTGGCCTATTAGCCCTTGGCCTAACCATTAACGCTCTCGTCCGCCCCGGCAGTGCTCCGGCTCCCACACCTGTGGTTGAAACAGCAGCCCAGCCAACCCCGGCACAAAAGGTATACGTTGCTCGCCGTCCCATCTATCCGCGTACCGTCATCACCCGCGACATGATCGAGGAAAATGAATCGGCAACCAATACCCCCAACGCCATTACCAATCCGTATGACGTTGTGGGACGCATCGCCAACAACACCATCCAGCCCGGTCAGGTGTTAACGACCGACTCCATCACCAGCACCCTGGGCCGTGTCATTCCCGCCAACATCCCCATTCCAGCAGGCTTGCGCGGTGTTGCTATCTGGGTTGACCCCGACCAGACTGCAGCTGGCCTGGTTGATATCGGTGATCGTATCGACGTCATCGTTGCCCAGGAACTGAAATTAGAAAAAACCGGTAACCAGGTCGTTATCGGAACTCCCGAATTTACCTCCGGTCGCACCCTGGCACAAGACCTGGAAGTTTTGGCCGTTGATCGTTCCATCCAGGCTGCCCGCCCGGCATCCGCTCCACCAGCCACCGCCAGCGGCGACCCGGCTGCTGCCCCCGCTCCCCAACCGACACCGGCTCCGGCCCAGCCCGGCCAGACAAACCGCACCCGCCTCATCCTGGCTGCGTCGCCGGAAATCGCACAGCGGTTAGTAGCAGCCAACAACAAAGGGGAACTCCACATCACCATTCGCAACCCTGGTTCACGTGATCGTTTCCCGATCGCTGAATCGCGCGAATATCCCAGCCGTCTCGCCACCGGACCCGCCGCTCGCCCAGCCCCCCGTGCAGGAAGAGTGAGCGCCGAGCCGGTGTTCCCGACTGGCCCGATGATGCCCGCACCCGCTTTACCACCTTATGACCCAACGCCCCCTGCCACTCCTTTTGTTCCGAGCGGTAAGGACGTTACTGTTATCCGCGGCACCGACAAAACACAAGTCACAGTACCTCGATAAAGCTTAAAATGCCACATCGTAAAACGGGAAGCGATTTTATTCGCTTCCCGTTTTTTTCGTTTTTGAAGTGTGGTGACTTGTCACCACGAAAACATAGCAACTAATCCAACATTTCACTTATGCTTCGACACGACGTGGTGACGAGTGACTACACTCCAAAAGATTGCGCAACTAAAATTAAATTAGTTCGTCAAACGAAACATTAGCCAGGCGAAACATCATGCAATCATCCCCTGCTCCCGCTATCGATCTCGATAAGTTGGCCGAACTCATGAAACAGGCCCGCGAGGCCTGGCATCCGCCGCGTTGGGAACCGCCTGCTTCGCTTAAGGAGTTGACCATGCCGCAAGGGCGTTGTCTGTGGCTGATTACGCATCATGAAAACTGCACACTGAGCGAGCTTTGCGAATTGATGAAAATTCGCCCCAGCACCGCCAGCGCCTATGTCGAACGTCTGGTGACTGCCGGGTTAGTGACTCGCGAAACCGATGAATCCGACCGCCGTGTTATTCACCTCAAACTCACCCGAAACGGACGTAATGTCTTCCAGCAATTTAAGAAAGCCGAACGCGAACAGTTGCTGCAAATGACACAAAACTGCTCGGATGAAGAGCTTCAGCAATTGGTGCAATCGTTGGAAACTATGATCGATATTCTGAGCCGTGCCCGAGGTGCAGCAAAATGAAACGTATATTCGCCTCCCGCAGTTTTTTGGCTCTCGGGTTGTGTCTGAGCGCCGGTGCAGTGCAAGCCGCCCCGGCACCGCTCACCCTGGAAGAGAGCATTACTATCGCCCTCAATAACCACGGCGATACTGGCGCTTCGCTGCAACGCTCGCTGAGCGCCACGCAAAATATCCGCTCGGTGCGCTCGGGACTATTGCCCCAGGCCTCGGCCTCGGTGAACTACGTCTATCGCAAATCGCCCGGTGCCTCGCTGGCGGGTGTTCTTTCCGGTGGCAGCACAACCACCGGGGTGAGCGTTTCACAAAATATTTTCGATGGCGGTAAAACCCGCACCCAGGTACGCCGGGCGCGCGCGCAGGAGTTGGGCACGGTGGGCGACTTCGGCAGCGTGCGCTCGGGGCTGGCCTATCAGGTTGCGCAGGCGTTCTACGAGCAACTGCGCCAGGAAAAGCTGGTACTGCAACGGCAAAGCCAGGTTGCGCTGGCGCAGGAACAGTTAGCTCAAATCGATGCCCAGATCGAAGCCGGAACCATCGCCCGCGCCGACCGCCTCAGCGTGCAGGTCACGCTCAGCCAGGCTCGGTTCGATTTGGTCTCATCGCAAAACAGCCTCGGCGTAGCACAGGTCGATTTTAGAAACGTACTCGGGCTTGAACGTGGCGAAAAACTGAATCTTTCGGAATCATCACGGCTCGATAGCTCGGTGGCTCCACCGGTGGAAACCGAACAAACCGAAAGCGGCGAGCTGCTGGTCATCCCTGCCCTCAAGCCGCTCGAAGCTTATATTCAACAGGCTCAGGCACTGCGTCCCGACCTCTTGCAGGCCCGCGCTACCGTCTTGCAGAACGAAGCAACAGTGCAACTGGCTAAAATTGAAAAGCGGCCTCAGGTATCGCTCAACGCCGACTATAACATCGACCCCCGCTCTACCCTCGACCGCGAATTTCAAATCGGGGCCGGGGTGAACTTTTCACTCTTCGATGGCGGCAAGCGTAGTGCCGATCTCAAAGCTGCCGAAGCGACATTGGCGGCCAGCCAGATTCAATTAGAGCAAACCGAAAAAGACCTCAGCGCCGATGTCGAGAGCTGCTACATCAACCTTGCCGGACAGGTGGAGCGCATCAACAACGCGCGCATTCTGGTGCAACAGGCCCAAACCAACCTGGCTACCGCCACCGAGCGCTACCAGTTGGGGCTGGGTATCGTGCTCGATATCGTCAACGCCCAGAACTCGCTGATGAGCGCACAAACCAGCGCGACCCAGGCTGAGTTCGATTACGAAATCGCCCGCGCCAACCTCGACCGCGCCGTAGGCCGCTTCGCCTGGGCCAACCCCGACCAGCCGGTTCCCGAAGCTGCTCCCCAATCGATACCCGATGCCATTAAACCCATTCCCGTCGCCGCACCTGAAGGAGAAAATGTCGATGCCGAATGATAAATCCGTAACCGTTAAACAGCCCCCTGCCCCCAAGCCGAAAAGGCGTCGCAAAATCAAGTGGTTTCCATTACTGCTGGTGCTGCTGGTAGTGGGCTTCATCGGCTGGCGTGTTTTTGGTCCTAAGAAAGTGGTTCATCCTACCGTGGAAACCGCCAAAGTGGAGGTTACCAATATTGCCACCACGGTGAGCGCTTCGGGCACTTTGCAAGCCTTCACCGTGGTCGATGTCAAATCCAAAGCCGGTGGCACGGTGCTGAGAATGGCGGTGGAGGAAGGCACCCTGGTGAAGCAAGGCCAGTTAATCTGCGTCATCGACAAGCAAGATACCACTGCTGCCTACCAGCAGGCGGTGGCTGATGTGGAAACCGCACGTTCGGCCTTGCGCCAGGCCGAGCAGAACTACCGCTTGCAAACCGCCGGGCTGAGCCCGAAAATCACCCAGTCGGTGAAGGGTGTCGAAGCCGCGCAAGCCCGCAAAACCCAGAGCCAGCAGGAGCTGGTGGTGCAGAAAGATTCCACCCGCATCGCGGTGGAAGAAGCCCAGAGCGCCGTTCGGGCGGCCCAGGCCAATTACGAGCGGGTGCTGGAAGAAGCCAAGGTGCAGCCGCAGCTATCGCAGGCTTCCATCAACCAGGCGCAGGCTAATGTCGAGGCCGCCCAGGCTGGGCTGGAATCGGCGCGCGAAACCTTGAACCTACTGCAAGCCTCTACCCAACCGCAGGAGGCTGAGAACGCCAAGGCCGAAGTGGCCCAGGCTAAATCCGACCTCGAAACCGCCCAGACCGACCTCAAGCGTCAGGAAGGCTTGCTGGCCAAGGGCTACGTCGCGCAGAGCGTGGTCGATACGGCGCGTAACCTGGTTGTCACCAAAACCTCGGCCTTGCGCACCGCCCAGACCCGTGTGAACACCTTGCAAGATGGCCAGAGTGCAGCCATCCGCGAGCAGAACGCCCGCGTGGCCCAGGCCCAGGGCAGCCTCTCGCAAGCCCGCGCCGCCCTGGCCAGTGCGCGCTCGAACGCGGTGCAAGACAGGCTCAAGCAAAAAGAAGTCGCTTCCTCGCGCGCTTCGCTCGAACAGGCTCGCGCTGGCTTGCGTAGCGCCCAGGCTAACCGCCGCCAGGTGGCTATTAAAGAGCAAGACGTGAAATCCTCCACCGCCTCGGCAGAACAAGCGCAGGCCTCGCTGCGTGAAGTGCAAACCGGCAGTATCACCAACCGGGTGCGGCTTGAAGATATCACCCAGGCCAAAGCCAAACTTCAGCGCGCTGAAATCACCGCTGCCAACGCCAAGACCAACCTCGACCAGACCACCGTGGTCGCGCCCCGCGACGGCATCATTTTGCAGAAATATGTCGATGAAGGCACTATCATCCAGTCCGGCCAGAGCGGTTTTTCGGGCGGCACTTCTATCGTACAGTTGGCCAACGTCTCGCGAATGTATGTTAACGTGAAAGTCGATGAAGCTGACATTGCCCAGATAAAACCCGGCCAGCCCGTCAATATCGAACTCGATGCCTACCCCGACAAGAAAAAACGCGGCACGGTGCGCAAGGTTTATCCGCTGGCGGTTACCGAATCGAACGTAACTTACGTTCGCGCCCAGGTTGAAGTCTCGCCCCGTGATGTCGATCAAACCCTGCGCCCCGAGATGAACGCGACTTGCGATTTCATCATCAAGGAAGCCAAAAACGCCGTTAGTATTCCAGTAGAAGCGCTCCACGAAGATGGCGGCAAAACCAGCGTTACTGTGGTGAAAGACCCCAAAAAGCCGCTGTGGGAAAAAACTAATCAGGAATCGCGTCCGGTGAAAGTGGGCGTGATGGGCGATGAAGCGGTACAAATTACCAGCGGGCTTAAAGCTGGCGACATGGTGATTACCAAAATAGAAGATCCCGCCGAAAAAGCCGCCGCAGCTTCGGGCGGGATGGGAATGATGGGCGGCCGCCGACGCTAAGCCACAGGAAAGAGTCATCATGAGCCATCCCATCATTCGCACCCAGAACCTGCAAAAAGAATACTCCATGGGCGATGTGCGCGTGCATGCCCTGCGCGGCGTCGATCTGGAAATCCACGAAGGCGAGTTCGTCGCTATCATGGGGCCATCGGGCTGTGGCAAGAGCACCTTCATGAACCTCATTGGCTGCCTCGATAAACCCAGCATCGGTTCCTACCAGCTCGACGGTATGGAGGTGGCCGATTTAGACCAGGATGAACTGGCAGTCGTGCGCAACCAAAAGATCGGTTTCATCTTCCAGACTTTCAACCTGCTGGCACGCACCACCGCTATCCACAATGTGGAGTTACCGCTGCTCTATCGCGGCACTTCGGCCCACGAGCGCCGCGAACGCGCTCACGCCGCTATGGAGGCCGTGGGCCTGGGCGACCGCACTCACCACAAGCCCAACGAACTTTCGGGTGGCCAGCAACAGCGCGTGGCAATCGCCCGCGCCCTGGTTTCCGACCCGGTGATTCTATTAGCCGACGAACCCACCGGCGCACTGGCTTCGCGTCAGGGCGAGGAGATCATGGCGATTTTCCAGCGCATCAATGACGAAGGCCGCACCGTGGTGATGGTGACGCATGAACCGGATATCGCCCAACATGCCACCCGCATCGTGCGTTTTCGCGACGGCCAACTGGTGGGGGATGAGAAAGTCGAAAACCGGCTGAACGCCCTGGAAATTTTGCAGGGTATGCCGCCGGAGAATGAGTAGTTCGTTTTTGGAGTGCGGTGACTTGTCACCGCGAAGGCATAACAGCGACATCAGCATAACTATGAGACACCGACACGACGCGGCGACAAGTCGCCGCACTCCAAAAGACGACAAGGAAACCGCCGCATGAATCTCTGGGAAAATATCATCGTCGCCTTGCAGGGGCTGGCCGCCAATAAAATGCGGTCGGTGCTCACTATGCTGGGCATCATCATCGGCGTGCTGGCGGTGATTCTGGGGACTGCCATCGGCCAGGGCACGCGGCAGATGATTCTAAGCCAGATTCAATCGCTGGGCAGCAACTCGATCACTATCATGCCGGGCCAAATGCGCCAGGGGGCCGTTTCAGCGGGAGCCGCCTCGCGCATGTCGCTCAAACTGGAAGACGTCGAAGCCATCCGCGATGAAAGCCCCACCGTTTCGGCCGTGGCTCCTCAAAGCCAGAGCGCAGCCCAGGTCAAATACGGCAATAAAAACACCAACACCACCATTCTGGGCACCACGCCGGAATTTCTTTCGATTCGCGGTTTCACCGTTGATAAAGGCGAATTCTTCACCAACGCCCAGGTGCGCGGACGGCGCAAAGTGTGCGTGGTCGGCAGCACCACCGCCAAAAACTTATTCGGGAACAATATCAATCCCATCGGGAAATCGCTGCGCATCAAAGGCATTAGCTTCAAAATCGTTGGGCTGCTGGCCAGCAAAGGCTCGGCCATGTTCGGCGACCCCGACGACCAGATCGTGATTCCCATTACCACTGCCATGAACCAGGTGTTTGGTGTCGATTACCTCTCCAATATCTTCGCGCAAACCAAAAACGCCGACGACGCCACCAAAGCCGCCTCCGAAATAGAAGCCGCGCTGCGCAAATCGCACAAACTCAAAGGCAAAGACGAAAACGATTTTGAAGTGCGCACCCAGCAAGAATTCATGCAAGTCGGCGAACAATCGAGCCAGACACTCACCCTGCTGCTGACCGGCATTGCTGGCGTGGCCCTGATGGTGGGTGGTATCGGCATCATGAATATCATGCTGGTTTCGGTGACCGAACGCACCCGCGAAATCGGCATTCGCAAAGCGGTGGGCGCACGCAACTTCAACATCATGTTCCAGTTTCTGATTGAAGCGCTCACCCTGAGCGTGCTGGGCGGCCTGATTGGCATTGCGGGTGGTTTCGCCGTCTCCGCAATACTAAGTTCATTAATGGGCTTTCCACTCATTGTATCGACGTTCTGGGTGCTGGTGGCGTTTTTTACTTCGGCCGCGATTGGGATTTTCTTTGGGATTTATCCGGCGTATAAGGCTGCTCAGTTAGACCCGATTGAGGCGTTGCGGTATCAGTAAGCAAGGAAGACTTTGGTCGCTATTTGGTGAATACTACTTAATATGCCGGGCTGTCGGGGCAGTGCTCTGTTCTGCTATTTTTGGAACGCTTCTATGCTATTTCATTACCTGCATCCCCACGGGGACGGCAGCGGTTTTTCGATTAACGCGAAGCTCTAAATTAAGTCCGTCGGTTGCAACATAAATAATGCCGGTTTGATTTATAAAAAAAGCGCGGCCTTGCATCGAATGAAATGGCTGGACAACTGCCCACCAACAATTTTGAGGGTCAGATGTTGCGGGTTCAGAAAATACAAAGCCTGCTTTGTGAACTTCCTCATCTGTGAGCAGCTTAGCTTTAACGAGCTCTGCCAGAGTAGCATAGTCCATAATGCCATCTTTATCTAAATCATGAGCACGAAATTTAGCCTGGGCAACCGCAACTTTCTTCAACAATGGAACACGTGGTCTTTCCAATCTTTCGGTATATGGCTTCAGCATACCGAACCAGAAATAGAGAATAACGCTACCTATAAAAACAACGAGCCCAACCAAGACCAAGCCAGCAATTTTGATAATCCTGTTTGATTTTGGTGAAATTTGTAGAGGCATTTTACAGTCGCTGTAATCTCTTATAAACCGGCTTTCCATTCTTTCCTTCCGGCGAGTAAGGCAAGGGATAGGATTAAGGTCACTACAATACACAAGTAAGTGTAAAATCCCAAACTGGCTTTAGCGACTGGCGATGTGAGCAAATCCCTGATTAACATCCAACCAAGAAAACAAACAATAATCCCCGCCCACCAACGCAAAGCAAAAAGCCGCCAACAAAAGACGAACATGAATGGGCCAAGGCCAAACCCGAATATCCAAGCGAGTGGAAAGATTCTTGATGATGGGTCGGTCCAAAGCGTAAATGAAATAACAACGGTCACCCAAATCGAGGCCAGCATTCCTACGATGCCACAGAGTTTGACAGCGTACGTCCAAGTGATTTCTCTGAATGATTTGAGTCTATTCACCTTGATCGAAATTGTATCAATTTCATTAACGCCTCGCACTGTAAGCTACAGCATAACTCACCCGCCCGCACCTTCTGGTTGCCATAACCATCCCGAACAACTTCGTGTAAGCATAAATGTATATTGACCGGTAGCCTAATTTCCTGTAAAACTCGGGCCAACTCAAACCTATTACGCCTTTGGCAAGTGTGAATTGAAATTTCATGGCTTCTCAAGAAATCCAACACGCATCATTCACTATTGATTGTGACTTCCCCGGCGGCAATATTTTGCTGGAGCGAATCAGCGGTGACGACATTTGGTTGCGCCAGGATTTACGCAACAACGGCACGGATTGGTTTTACTGGGCTTTTCGCATCAAGCACGCTGCCGGACGACGGCTTACCTTTCATTTCACCGGCGGCGATGTCCTAGGCGTTCGTGGTCCCAGTATAAGCAGCGACGGTATTCACTGGCGGTGGCTTGGCACGCAGAGTGTGGAGCGGCCGGAAGGCGCCCTGCCTGCCTTCACCTATCACTTCGGGGATGATGAAAACGAGCTGTATATTGCATTGTGCCCACTCTACACCCAGCAGCATCTTGACCGCTTTCTCCAACATCCCAACGCCGCCCAATGGCTTCAAGTCAAGCAACTCTGTCGTTCCCAAAGTGGCCGCGAGGTGGAATTCCTGCAATTGGGTAACCCAGATGCCGATACCGAATTCATCTTTACGGCCCGTCACCATGCTTGTGAGAACACGGCTTCCTATTGCCTGGAAGGCGTTCTGGAAGCCGCCCTCACCGATGACGAACTCGGCTGTTGGCTTCGCGACAATATCCATTTTGCGGTCGTTCCCTTCATGGATAAAGACGGCGTCGAAGCGGGCGATCAGGGTAAGAATCGCCAGCCCTACGACCATAATCGCGATTATGGCGGCACTGCGGCGGACAGCATCTATCCTGAAGTCCGTGCCCTCCGCGAAATGATGGAAAAGCCATCGCCTGCCCTTAAAACGAGGGTTTTGATCGATTTTCACTGCCCCTGGATACGGGATGGAATCAACGAGACGGTCTATTTTGTCGGGCAACCCGATGAACTCATGTGGCAGCGCACCGGGCACTTCTCGGCCGTGTTGCAAGAAACCCGGCAAGGCCCGATGCCCTACTACGCCACCGACAACCTCCCCTTCGGAGTCGGTTGGAACACCACCCTCAACACCAATGCAGTGGGGGCTTGTTCATGTTCCAAGTGGGCCATCGGCCTACCTTCCATGCACCTCGCCGTCACCCTGGAACTGCCTTATGCGAATGCCAACGGCGTGGAGGTGACCCCGGACAACTACCGGGCGTTAGGCCGGGATATCGCCCTTGCCCTCCGGCAATATCTCGAGAGTCTGTAACTTCAATCTATCTATTGAGTACACTACCCTCCATGCAAATACTCGATGGAAAAGCCGTCGCGCTAAAAATTCGCGAGGAAGTCGCGCAAGGTGTTGCGCAGTTGAAAGAGAAGAATATTCATCCCGGTTTGGGTGTCGTTTTAGTCGGCGACGACCCGGCCTCCCGGGTTTATGTGGGTATGAAAGAGCGCGCTTGCGAAGCCGCAGGCATCAAGAGCATTGCCCACCGTTTACCCGAAACCGCCACTCGTGAAGATGTGCTGGCTGCGGTGCAGGAACTCAACCAAAACTCCGAAGCCCACGGCATTCTGGTGCAGGCTCCCCTGCCCAACGGCATCGATTACGATGAAGTCGCCGCTGCCATCAAACCCGAAAAAGACGTGGACGGCGTTGGCCCTTCATCGATGGGCAACCTGCTGGCCGACCAGCCCGGCTATGCCGCCTGCACCGCTGCCGGAATTATCGAATTGCTCAAGGCCTATAATATCCCCACCCAGGGCAAAGAGTGCGTCGTGGTGGGCCGTAGCGTCATCGTCGGCAAGCCTGTGGCATTGCTGATGCTGCGCGAAAACGCCACTGTCACCATCTGCCACTCCCGCACCGCCGACCTGGCCGGGCATACCCGCCGCGCCGATATCCTCATCGCCGCCGCTGGCCGTGCCGAACTCATCACCGGCGACATGATCAAAGAAGGCGCTGTCGTGGTCGATGCCGGTTATAACCGCGTCGAAGGCCGCAAAGGCGATGTGGGTGATGTTGAATATGAAGGCGCAGCACAGCGCGCCAGCTACATCACACCGGTTCCTGGTGGAGTCGGTCCGATGACCATCGCCATGCTCTTGAAGCAGACGTTGCAAGCGGCAGAAAAAGTCGCAACACAAAGTTCACAAAGCTAAACACAAAGAGCACAAAGGATTCCTCAGTGATCTTTGTGAATTCTTTGTGTTGAAAAAGCCTCATGCGCAATCTGTTCGACTCCATTGAGAATCAATCCGAAGCCGCACTCTCCGTCGGTGAACTCAACCGCCACATCGCGCATGTGTTGAAAGTTGACCCCATTCTCGAAGACGTGGCAGTGCGCGGAGAAATCTCGAACTTCAAGCTACATGGTTCGGGGCACGCTTACTTTTCGCTGAAGGACGAAAAGGCGCAGATTCGCTGTTGCCTGTGGAAGGGCAACGCCATCCGGCTGCGTTTTCGACCGAGCGACGGCGATAAGGTAATCGCCACCGGCAAGATCGAGTTCTACGCGGCGCGGGGCGAAACCAGCTTTATTGTCGAACGCTTGCAGTTCGCCGGACAAGGCGCGCAGTTTGAAGCGTTTGAGCGGCTCAAAGCCAAATTCCAGGCTGAGGGTTTGTTCGATATCGAACGGAAAAAGCAACTCCCCGAGCGCCCGCGCCGCATCGGCCTCATCACTTCGGCTACCGGAGCCGCGCCACACGATGTACTTTCAGTTTTGCGCCGCCGCTGGCCGCTTGGCGATGTGGTGCTCATCCCCGCACTGGTGCAAGGCATTGATGCGCCACCTGATATTATCCGTGCCATGAGTTGGGCGCTGGCGCTGGATGACCTGGAAGTACTCATCGTGGCACGCGGCGGTGGCAGTGCCGAAGATTTATGGTGCTTCAACGATGAAGCGCTGTGCCGTTATGCCGCCGATTTTCCTTTACCTTTGATTTCGGCGGTTGGGCACGAAGTCGATTTCACCCTGCTCGACTTCGTGGCCGATGTGCGCGCCGCCACCCCCACGGCAGCGGCAGAAATCGTCGCACCTGATATCCGCGAACTGCTGGGCGAGCTGTATGACCTGCGCCGCCGCTTGAAATCTTCGGTCGAAAACCGGGTGCTGGTGGCACGTGCCCGGCTGGAACGGCTGAGCGGCAGCCGCGTGCTGTCGCACCCGCAAGAGCGGCTGCAACGCGAGCAGGAAACAGTGTCGCGCCTGCAACAGTGGTTGCTCACCACCACGCAGAGCCGCTTTCAGTTGGAAAAACGCCGTCTCGATAGCTACAACCTGCAACTGCGCGCCCTCGACCCGCAACGCGTGCTGGAGCGTGGCTATGCTATCTTGAGCCAGGAAAACGGCAGTATCCTTTCCAGCGCTAAGCAAGCACAACCTCAACAACTCTTAACCGCACAACTGCACGATGGCAGCTTGCAGGTGCGCGTCGAAAAACCATCCAAGCCATGACACAAGATAACACCCAAATATCCTCCACCACCGAAGAAATCTCCTACGAAGCCGCCCTGAGCGAATTGGAGCAGATCGTAGCCACTTTAGAAAGTGGCCAAACACCGCTGGGACAGTCGTTGCAACTGGTGCAGCGCGGCCGTGAGCTGTCGGAACTATGCGCCAAAATGTTGAGCGAAGCCGAACTCACGCTGGCGCGCCTCACCGCCACGCCAGAAGGTGAGTTGGTGGAAGAAGAGCTGGATTGGGAAGAAGAAGACGAGGAATAATTTTTTGTCCGCCGTTTTTGGAGTGCGGTGACTTGTCACCGCGAGGACATAACAGCTTCGTCTTCATTCCAATTAAACCCCGACACGACGCGGTGACAAGTCACCGCACTCCAAAATGAGCACTCACTCTGGCATCATCTTTGTAGGAGTGAGGAAGTATGAAACGCTTCTGGAGAAATAACGGTTTATCGGTTGTCCTCATTGTCTGCTTCTTCATATTTTGGGGCGGGCAGACCATTGCTGGCTGGCACGATTACAATGAAGGTCAGGAGCAGCATCGCGAGCCACAAGTCACACTCGTTAAATACCTGAGCACAGGCCATTTCATCGAAGCCACCTTCGAAAACTGGGAAAGCGAATTCCTGCAAATGGCGGCCTATGTTTTCCTGACGACCTTCCTCTTTCAAAAAGGCTCGGCTGAATCGAAAGACCCCGATAAAGAAGAGGTCGATCGCGAACCCGACCCCAACCAAAAAGATGCTCCTGCTCCGGTTAAGCAGGGCGGATTCATGCTCACGCTGTACAGCAATTCACTGGTGCTGGCGTTTATGGGGCTTTTCCTGCTGTCCTTCACCCTGCACGCCATTGGCGGGGCTAAGGCTTATTCCGAGGAGCAAATCCACTTCGGCGCACCACCCGTGACAACCTGGGAGTTCCTACAAACCTCACGTTTCTGGTTCGAGAGTATGCAAAACTGGCAGAGCGAATTTCTGGCCGTATTTTGCATCGTGGTATTCTCCATCGTTCTCCGCCAAAAACACTCTCCAGAATCCAAACCGGTAGATGCCCCGCACCAACAAACCGGAAACGGCTAAACTAAGAAAGCTGAGTGTTAGAATGCTGTCGCAAAGATAAAGAAGGCCAACTTGAACTCTATTCCGTGGCGGTTTACGCCTGAATATATTGAAGAATCGTTGTTGCGGGCACTTCCCCTGCCCGATAAGGATGTCGAACCCGAGCGCGCCCGATTGCAGCGTGCGATGCGGAGCGCCGTATCGAATGGTGGCAAACGGCTGCGTGTTTTGCTGGTGTTGGAAGCCGCCCATGTGGCCAGTACCCAGGCTAATCAGGAATTAGCCGACGACGTAGTGGTTCCGGGCGCTTGCGCCATTGAATATATCCACGCCTACTCGCTGGTGCACGACGATCTGCCCGCGATGGACGATGCCGATACCCGGCGCGGCCGCCCGGCCTGTCATAAAGAATTTGGACAGGCTACCGCAATTCTGGTCGGCGACGGCTTGCTGACCCAGGCGTTTGAAGTGATGACGCAGATTCCCGCCGAGCAGAGCGCCGTGGCAATGCGCGCCACTGCTATTCTGGCTAAAGCCGCTGGCGAAGCCGGTATGGTGGGCGGGCAAATGATCGATATTGCCTGGTCGAACCCCGGCGAGAGCGATGGCGAAATGCCCACTCCCCAGAGCGGCGCGCAGTTGCTGGGCATGCACGCCCTCCAAACCGGCGCACTCATCCGCGCCGCCTGCGAGATGGGTGGTGTGCTGGGTGGAGGCAATGACGCCACTATTGAAAAACTTGCCCATTATGGCCGCCAACTGGGTCGTGCCTACCAGTTGCGCGACGATTTGCTCGATATCGAAGGCGACCCCGAAGTGATGGGAAAGAGTGCAAGCGATGTTGCCAATGATAAAATAACCGCACCGGCTTTTTTCGGTATCGAAGAAACCCGGCGCCTGACTTTCGCCGCTCGCGACGAAGCTCTGGCTGCCCTGGAAGGCTTTGGCAACGAAGCCGACGCTTTGCGTCAATTAGCCCATTTTGTGGCAGAACGAGAGAAATAATGTCGTAAAATGAGGATGTGAAAAATGCAGGTTCAATAAGTCGTGATTCTCCATTTTCCATTCTCAACTTTCAATTAAATTCCATGTCACTTCTCGCAAATATCAATTCACCCGCCGACGTGCAGCGGCTCAATATGAATCAACTGCCCGAACTCGCCGCTGAAGTTCGCCAGTTCATCATCGATACCATCGCACAAAACGGCGGTCATTTCGGTGGCCCTCTGGGGTGCGTGGAAATCTGCGTCGCGCTGCACTACGTTTTCAATTCGCCCAACGACAAATTCGTGTGGGACGTGGGCTACCAGGCCTATGCCCACAAAATCCTCACCGGACGCCGCGACCGCTTCAACACCCTGCGCCAGTGGGATGGCATCGCGCCCTTCCCGCGTGTGGAAGAATCGGAACATGATACCACCAACCCCGGCCACGGTAGCACCTCCATTTCGGCGGCACTGGGCTATGCCGTCGCGCGCGATTTGCAAGGCAAAACCGGCAAAGACCAGAGCGTAGTCGCCATCATTGGCGATGGCTCGATGGTGGGCGGCCTGGCGATGGAAGGCTTGCAGCAGCTTGGCCATATCGGCAGCGATATGATTATCGTGCTCAACGATAACGAGATGGGCATCTCCCATAACCACTCGGCCCTGGCCAAGCATCTTTACCGGTTGCGCCATGACCCGGTGTATGTGAAATCGCGCGAGAACTTTGAAGACCTGCTGAAAAAACTGCCGGGCGGCGATATCGTGGTCGAAGCCGGACGCCGCGCTAAAATTGGCGTCAAAACCATGATTACGCCGGGTATGCTGTTTGAAGAACTTGGCTTGCATTATCTGGGTCCGGTCAACGGCCACTCTTTCTCGGAATTGGTTTCGGCCTTCAAAACCGCCCGCGAAATCGGCGGTCCGGTGCTGCTGCACGCCGTTACCAAGAAAGGCAAAGGCTGGGAAAAGGCCGAAGCTGACGACGGCCAGGTAAAGTGGCACGCCGCCACCCCGGCCGACTTCCCCGCTCCAGCGGTAGAAAAGCTGCCCGAAGAGAAAGAGGGTAAGGTTGTTGTCAACAAACCGAAGAAAAAGTCCTACACCCAGGTCTTTTCCGATGCTCTCATCGAGTTAGCCGAAAAAGATGAGCGCATCGTCGCCATCACCGCCGCTATGCCGGGCGGTACCGGCGTCGATAACTTCATCGAAAAATTCCCCAAGCGCGGCCTCGATGTCGGCATGGTGGAAGAACACGCCGCCACCTTCGCTTCCGGTTTGGCACTGGGCGGCATGCGCCCAGTCGTTGCGATTTATTCTACCTTCCTACAGCGCTCCTACGACCAGATTATCCACGATGTCTGTCAGGTGCGCGGCGGTTTGCCGGTGCTCTTTGCTCTCGACCGCGCTGGCCTGGTCGGCGAAGACGGCGCGACCCATCAGGGCGTATACGATTTGTCCTACTTGCGCCACATCCCCAACATGGTCGTCATGGCTCCCAAAGACGAAGCCGAACTGCGCCACATGCTGGCGACCGGTCTCAACTACGATGGCCCCACTGCACTGCGCTACCCGCGCGGTGAAGGCGTGGGTGCCGATATCAGCGGCCCGATGGAAATTTTGCCGATTGGCAAAGGCGAAGTGCTGCGCGGCGAAGGCGACGAGCCGCTCGACGTAGCAGTGCTGGCTGTCGGCTACAGTGTGCAACCCGCCTTGCAGGCCGCCGATGTGTTGATTGAAGAAGGCCACAAAGTCGGCGTTATGAACGTGCGTTTCGTGAAACCGCTCGATGAAGCCATGATTCGCGACCTGGCCAAACGCGCCAAGAAGATTGTGACGGTCGAAGAAAACATGGCCCAGGGCGGCTTTGGTTCGGCGGTGCTCGAACTATTGGCCCGCGAGGGGATTCATACGCCAGTCACCATCATAGGCGTGCCGGATGAGTTCATCCACCACGGCGCACAGAGCATTCAGCGCCGCGAATTAGGGCTGGATGCGGATGGTTTGCTTTATACTCTGCGCCGCCAGTTGCCGCGAAAGAAAAAAACACAAACGGCTGCAGCAGCCTCTTAAATCACTATTTAAATTAGGAAACCACGATGCGAAAATCCCGCCTCACCGTTCTTGCCGCAATAATGATTGCCGCCTGTTCAGGGGGCGGGAATTCTTTTGCGCAAGAGAAAGCAGAGTTACGTCTCAATCTGCAAAAAGGCCAACGTTTTGACCAGGTTATGTTGGTGCAGCAAAAAGTCTCCCAGACGATGATGAAGGCTTTGCGCATTGATGCAACTATAACCTCGCGCACGGAACTGCAGACAGAGGTTCTCGACGTTAAGGAAAATGGTTCCGCTGAGCTCAAGGCAACCTATAAGAAGGTTTCGTCACGCACCCACATGGCGAGTAATATTCCAGCATTCGCCAAGGAGATAAATCGAAAACCTCCTGCAGACCCTCTCACGGCATTAGCTGGTCAAAGCTTCACTTATATTGTCAATAGCCGAGGGCAAGTAGAACGGATTGATGGGCTTGAACCGCTGGTTAAGCGGATGGTAGATACAGAACCGCTGTTCGCCGCACATCGCAAGCAACTCACGGCCAGTTTCAAAAAAAGTATTGAAGAAATCAGCAAACAAAATAGCGGCCTGGCAATGTTACCCGCGCATGCCGTCGCAATTGGCGACACCTGGGAAATTGAACCAAACGTTAGTTTTTCAGGGCCGGTTACCCATCAGCTCCTTGCCCGGCAAAACGGCATAGCTACCATTTCTTCACGTTCCAAACTCTACGATTATCCAATCCTTCCGGCCTTGGATATGCCGGAAGATATCAATTTCTCCTTCAAATTTTCAGGCACAGACAACACACTGGCACGCGTTGACGAAATCACCGGATGGCCTCGTGAACTGGAAATAAATCAACGTCTTCTGGGAAAAACTACGGCCACGATTAAGCAGAATGCCGGTGAAAAACAGCCTGCTGTTTCCTGGCCGATCTACATGAAGACGACTATCCGAATAGCTACTGTCACACCTCCGCAGTAAGGCAGCAATTTTCTTTTAGTAATGATTTTTAT
>DAITOV010000048.1:0-20897 GCA_036833945.1 Abditibacteriia bacterium | reverse complement strand
TTTCTCCTTCAAACCGCGCAAGATGGCGATGGTATCTTCCACGCTCGGCTCGCCGACGTAGATCGGTTGGAAGCGCCGCTCCAGGGCGGCATCTTTTTCGATGTGCTTGCGGTATTCATCCAAGGTCGTGGCACCCACGCAACGCAGTTCGCCGCGCGCCAGCATTGGCTTGAGCAGGTTGGCGGCATCGACTGCGCCTTCGGCGGCACCGGCACCCACCAGGGTGTGGATTTCATCGATGAAGAGAATGATCTGTCCTTCGCTGCGGGTGATTTCCTTGAGCACCGCTTTGAGGCGATCTTCAAATTCACCGCGATATTTTGCACCTGCGATCAATGCGCCTAGGTCGAGCGACAATACCTTTTTGTCCTTGAGCGTATCGGGCACATCGCCAGAAGCGATACGCTGGGCCAGTCCTTCGGCGATGGCAGTTTTACCGACGCCGGGTTCGCCAATCAGTACCGGATTGTTCTTGGTGCGACGTGAGAGCACCTGAATGACGCGGCGAATCTCTTCGTCGCGGCCAATCACCGGGTCGAGCTTGCCGCGTTTGGCATCGGAAGTGAGGTCGCGCGTGAATTTTTCCAGCGCCTCATACTTTTCTTCGGGGTTTTGGTCGGTCACACGCTGGCCGCCGCGCACTTGCGCCAGGGCCTGCAAAATGGCATCGTGCGTTACATGGTTATGCTTGAGCAATCCGCCACTAAAGCCGTTATCGTGCGTTATGCCGATGAGCAAATGCTCGGTCGAAAGATACTCGTCTTTCAACTGCTGCATGGCTTTGGTGGCCGAACCGAGAACGCCGCCATTGCCATCGCGGTTGCCACCACCCAGACGGGTGCTGAGCATTTTTCCGCCTTCCACGCCCTGCTGTTTAGGGCGCTTGGCAAGCTCTTGCTGCAAGTCGCGAGTCAGCACCTGCACATTGGCTTCCAGCTTTTGCAGCAAGGGGCGAGTTGTGCCGTCTTCCTGTTCCAGTAGCGCCAGCAGCAGGTGTTCGACGTCGATTTCCTGTTGGGAGTATTCCGCCGCCAACGACTGGGCGCGCTGCAATGCTTCGCCCGCCTTAACGGTCCATTTATTCAAATCCAAAGCCATGCTTAAATCTCCTCACTAAATACACTTGATAGTCTTGCACTCAAGACGCGAATGGTTTTCGCTGGTTGCATAATTCCTAAAAAATATTGTGAATTTTTTCTTTAGCAAGCAGGTTGCGCGCGAAAATTGCAGTATGATGAAGGGAAATGGCTAAAAAATCTCAGCTCGGCAGTGAAAAAAAGGGCAAGCCGCGTTCCGAAACTTGCTACTCCGTATTTTGCTGCCAGGGCGGCGATTGCGCCAAGGCTGGTGGTAGGGAGCTCCTCAAGGAACTGCGTGATGAGGTGAAAAAAGCCGATCTCCGCCGCCAGACTCATATCGTGAAAACCCAGTGCAGTGGCCTGTGCAAACACGCTGCCGTTGTGGCGGTGTTCGCTGAACAGCCCAAAGGCGTCCAGCCCTTGGTTTGGTATGGAAAATTGAAGCCGAAAGACGCCGCACGTATTGTTAACGAGCATCTCCTCAAAGGCGAGATCGTGAAGAAGAAGTTGCTCAAGCCAAAGTAAATTCCTGCAAAGGGTAGGGCACAGTAAACTATCCTCATGCCGTTTGCTCCTAAGATACGCAAAGACTTGCTTCAAGCGCTGGAAACTGCCATTATTCCGGCGCTCAATAGCGGCAATATCCCCCAAATACTGGCTGATCCGGTTCGCGGGGTGCATGGTGTTGAGTTTGCAGTGGAGCAGGAAGAGTTTCTAGCGCATCGGGAACACCGGCCTTTGCAAAAGATTACAACCTGGCCGGAAGAGTTTCAGATGTCGTTCAGCAAACCGGCTTTTTATTTCGTTTACCAGGGCCTTACCCACGAACGACTGGGCATGACGGGAACCGATTACCAGCGCTACGTCCAACAGAAACGAAATCACCCGGTAGCCGGTATTGTAGGCTTTGATGTTGCCGCGCCTGCCGTTATTTTCTACCCGGCATATACGGTTCATAATAACGGCAGCGCTCCCATGCCGCCACATGCCGATGGACTGGTGCTCTGTGTCAAATTAATCGACGAACTGATTCAGGTTTCGCATTTTGGCATCGGCAGCAAAACCCACACTTTCAACCATAACCTCGCTATTGCCGATCATACTTTGGTGCAATTAGGGCAAATCTATCAGCGCGAACTGGCCGAGCCGGATAACGAAACTGTTTCGCAGGCCATTTTGCTGGCATTTATGGGGCGTTTGGCCAAGCACCTGAAAAACGTTAAACCCGGCATCAGTAATAGCTGCTGGGTTACTCTGGAGCAGGAAGAACTGCTGGAAAGCCAGACGATCTCCCAGAAAAACCTGCAGTTATTCAATCAGGTGAACGACTATATTCAGGCGCATTTGAATGAGGAGCTTTCCGTTGAAATTATTGCCGCACATTGTGGGGCGTCTTGTTCCCACATCAACCGCGTTTTTCGCTCGATAAAAAATGTCAGCCTGATGCAGTATGTCACTGAAATGCGCATCGAAACCGCTAAGTCGATTTTAGTGAGCACCTCCGAGCGAGTCAACGATATTTCTCACCTGGTCGGTTTTGCCAGTGCTGCCAGTTTCTGTACGGTTTTTCAGAAGAAAGTGAGACTAAGTCCGCGTGAATACCGTTATCAGGAACGTTTGAAGCGTTCGGAAGCGGGCTAATAATTCATTGATTGAAAAAAGTTAATTGATTGAAAAAATGCCCTTGCCGAATAGGTTTGAAGACCGGCTTTTGGGGGTATCCTTAAAGTTGTCAATTCAACTTCTCACGGAGAAGCGATTCACTCAAAAGAAGAAGGAGCCAGACATGAAACGCAATAAACAAGCATTTACTCTTATCGAATTATTGGTCGTTATTGCAATTATAGCTATCCTCGCCGCGATATTATTTCCCGTATTTGCGCGCGCTCGTGAAAATGCGCGTCGGACGAGCTGCATGAGCAACCTCAAGCAGATTGGATTAGGGCTTATGCAATATACCCAGGATTACGATGAGCGTTATCCCACGGCCCTACCGGGTAAGCACACCAGCGGCCTTCAGGCTGCTGCAGTGGGAATGCCTGGGCGGCGGTTGCGTCTCGAAGGCTATTACGTCTCGTGGATGGATTTGATTTATCCGTATGTCAAAAGCGTTGAAATCTTCATGTGTCCTTCGATGGAAGACACCACAAAAATGACCGGCGCGCAATTGAATGCCGCTCAATATGCAATCAGCGGTGGCATCAGCGGTTATGATAACGACCGTTACGGACGCCCGGTTAACAACAGCATCGGAAATTCGTTAGCCGATGTCCGCCGCCCCTCTGAAGTGGCGATGGTGTTTGAACTCTATTCAATTTATAACCATCAATCGAATGCCAGTGGCTGGACGAATATGGCTCGGGGCGCTACTCCGCGCTTTGCCCTCCCTCATTTTGAAGGCACCAATATCGCCTACGCCGATGGCCATGCCAAATGGATCAAAGGCACACAGGCCTATAAAACTTATACCAACACAACGCCGTGGCGTTCGCTGGAAGCTTCCTGCACCTCTTCGCCTACCACTTGCGTGTGGCTCAATCCGCTCTTCAATCCGTTTATCGATTAATTCGCAGTAGTTCATGGTTATGCAACATCTCAATAAGTTATTTTTAGTGGTTTCCTTATGCGGAGCGTTGGTTTGCGCGCAGGGCGAAGTGTCTGCAAATATACAGACCGAAAAAATCGCCGCCGTGGAGTTGGGCACTCTGAAAACAGCGAACGCCAGTTGGTGGGGGTTTCAGGCAGAAGATGCCACCGAAAGCCTGCAGCGTGCCATCGCTTCCAAAGTGCCGCGCCTGGTGGTCGATAACACCGGCAGCGACTGGGTTATCAACAAGCCGCTGAAATTGGTTTCCAATCAGGAAATCGTTTTTGAAGAAGGGGTGGTGCTCCAGGCGAAAAAAGGCGCTTTTCTGGGCACCAACGATAGCCTTCTCCTGGGCCAGAATGTGGAGAATGTCTCCCTCATCGGCAAAAGCGGCGCGACGCTTCGCATGCAGCGCGACGATTACGCCAACCCGCAGCTCTACAAGAAGGCCGAATGGCGTCACGGCATCAGTTTTATCGATAGCAAGAATATCGTGCTGCGAGGCCTCACCGTAAAAGAATCGGGCGGCGACGGGTTGTACCTGGGAGCGAGCGTTAACGGTTACAACAAGAACGTGCTGGTGGAAGATATGATCTTCGACAGCAACTATCGCTTAGGCATGGCTGTCATCAGCGCGGAAGATTTGATTATCCGCCGCAGCCAATTTAATAACACCAAAGGCACCGCGCCCAACGGCGGGCTCGACTTCGAGCCGAACTATCCCACGCAGCGATTGGTGAATTGCGTCGTGGAAGACAGCAGTTTCACCGGCAACCTTAGCGGCCCGGGCATCGAGCTCTATTTCATCCAACTCAATAGCACATCGCTGCCGGTCTCCATTGAGATTCATCGCGCCAAAGTTGGAGGAAATGGCCTGGCAGTGAAATCGACTGTCTCGAATAAGCTTGGCAATGCAGTGAAGGGTGAAGTTAAATTCTTCGATAGCCACTTCGACCACAATCGACTGTTACTCTATACACCTTCCGACGCTGTGCAGCACACCTTTACGAATTGCGTGTTCGATTACGGACAGGCATCGCAAAAAATCAAAGCGGCCTGGGACAACGTGCCGATTGTCCTTGCTGCCGATGCCCAGGCCAAAGGTGTGAAGTTGGGAAACGTGACCTTCGAAAACAGCACCGCCATTCTCGAAAAAGGCAGCGAGCCATTGCGTGTGGGCATGCAAGGCGAATTCAGCCTGGCCGATAACATAGGCGGCAGCCTGTTCGTTGAGCGCAACAACGCCAAAAAGGCTTATGACGTGGGCGCTTTTGTTAAGGAACGGCAGGCGTATTTAGAATCGATTCGCGCTCTTAACCCGGCGACTGTGAAACTTGAGAATGTAGCTGTTCCTGCGGCAGATGCAACTCGCCCGGGCAATGACGAGTTTTTTTTGCAGGGCGCTTTTACTTTTTTGCAATATGCCGAAACCGGTCAGCAAATCACCATTAATGCTCGTGTGCGCAAGGTGTATGACCGCGAGCCGCAACTTGAATTGCAAGACCCGCAGGGCAATGTCATTCAAACCTATAAAATACCGGTCACTTACACGGTGTTTCCCATCCAATTCACCGCCACACAAACCGGCTTTTATCGGGTTGTGCGTAAAGAATTGCTGTCGCAGTATGTCGATATCAATTCAGCCCACCGCGGCAGTGCTTTGTTGGTGGATGGCAAATTGAACTTTCTGCCCAAAAAAGGACAGCTCTATTTTCAGGTGCCCGCCGGTGTGAAAGAGTTCAAAATCGGAGTCACCACCGATTCTGCAGCCGATGTCGCCTTGCTCGACGCCAACCAGAAAGTCGTCGAGCGCCAGGAACATGTCAATGGATTGCAGATCTTCTGTGCCACGCGCAAAGACGCTTCCAAAAGCGAAATATGGTCGCTGGGGGTCGAGAGCGCGGTATGGTTGGTGACAGTGACTCCCTACGAGCCGCTGGTGCCGCTGTTTTCGACCAATCCACGCACTCTCTTGCTGAGTAAGTAACGTAAAACAGAGATAGCCGCGAAAAGGCGCAAAAAACACAAAAGGGGGTCTGGAGTCGTAAGACTCCAGACCCTTAGAACTGACAAGGCGACATAAAACTACATGTCACTTTTTGCCGCAAAATCCATCTTCATAACACTCGGGCAGGGCAGTCTTACATCCCCAATCTCCCCTTTGTGTCTTTTGCGCCTTTTCGCGGCTATTCTTCTATTAACGCCGTGCAAAATCCATAAATTGAATCGGCGCTGCTGTTGGGGCTTTGATAACATCGTTCATCTTTCCCCGGCGATAACCTTCCAAATCGAGCAGCACTTTGCTGTAGCCAAGCGAACGGAGATACTCTGCGGCTTCTTCGTAATAACCAAAAATCTGTGCCAGCTCGTCGGGTGCGATTTCCAGGCGCGCGACGGGTTTTTCGTTTTCGACATAGTGGCGCACGCGCAACTCTTTGAGACCACGTTCACGCAGGAAGACTTCGGCGCGGCCGATCATCTGCAAGGCATCGCGCGTTACCGGCGTGCCGTAGGGGATGCGAGAGCTCAGGCAGGGCATGGCAGGTTTGTCCCAGGTCGGCAGGCCGAGTTCTTGTGAGAGGACGCGGATTTCGTCTTTGGTAAACCCGTTCTCGCGCAGTGGCGAAACGATACCGTTCTCACTGCCGGCCTGTGCGCCGGGACGCCACTCGTTCATGTCGTCGAGGTTGGTGCCGTCGCAAACAGCATCGAAGCCTTCCGCTTCCGCGACTTTAGTCAGCACCGTAAACAGCTCACTTTTGCAGAAGTAACAGCGGTTATTGGGGTTGGCGTTGTAGTTATCGTCGTCGATTTCGTGGGTTTCCACTTCTCGCAATAACACGCCGATTTGCCCGGCGAGTTCACGGGCATCGACCAGTTCTTCGGGGAGCAGGGAAGGCGAGACGCCAATCATCGCCTGGGCGCGAGAGCCTAACTCCTGATGGGCGACACGAAGCAAAAAAGCCGAATCGACACCGCCGGAGTAGGCGATAATGACGTTGTTAAAAGTGCGAAGTTGGGCGCGAAGCTGTTCTAATTTGTGGTTCATTTTTTATCTCACGCAGAGGCGCAGAGGACGCAGAGAAGGAGAGGAAGTTGGTCTATCGAAAATTAATTTGGGCAAGGCGAGAAGAGTATGGTTTTGTAGGGCCATACTCTCAAAAAATCTCTGCGTTCTCTGCGCCTCTGCGTGAATTTATTTTACTACGTTAACCACATGCCGCGCGGGAAAGGAGAGGTCGAATTCTTCCTCCGGTTGCGGGGCGTGGTAAGTGCTGATGATGGCGTAGCGGTCGAGTCCGGCGTTGTTGGGACAGGAAGCGTGGGGCAGGCGATCGGAAAAAATCAGTAGGCTACCGGCGGGGATTTCGCAAACCAATTCATTCGGTGCGTCTTGCGGTAGGCTGGTGATGGTATTGCCGAATTCATCGTTGGTGGCGGCAACGTCGCCGATACCGTGCTGCCAGTCTTGTTTGTGAGCGCCTGGCAATACTTTGAGCGTACCGTTTTGCGCGGTGGCGTCGTCGAGTGGAATCCACACCGAGAGTTTGGGACGGGTGTTTTTCCAGTAAGCGCTATCACAGTGCCACGGGGTGCCGAACCGTTTCTCGCCCGATTTCCAAACGAACTTATCGCTCATGAACATGATGCCTTCGGGCATCAGCGGCTCCAGTGCGGCTGCGATGCGCGGATCGGAGGCGAGGTCGTAGAATGCCTGGCTGGCGGCTGCTACGCCCACAAAAACGCTGGCGTTGGGGCGGGCGTGTTCCTTGAGCACGCGCAAGCCTTCGGCCTTGAGCGCGGCACATTCATCGCGGCTGAGAACTCCATGCAGCACGACAAAACCGTCGCGCTCGTATTGTTGTTGCAAGGTTGTTGTATCCACGGACTGAACTCCTTTGATAAAGTGAAACTACACCTTTCGATTGTCACAAGTTGAACCTCAAGCGACGTTAGCGATTTCGCCGGAATATGACGCAATTTTCTGCAAAGGAACAATGTCTCACGAACAGAGTAATCTTCCCGCAATCGGCCCCTCACCCATTACCAACATCCTGCTGGCAGAGCGCATCACGCGCCCAGACCCCGGCTACTCCTTTACGGCGACTTCGCTGCCGGGGCATCTCCTGCATTTTGTATTGAAGGGTCGGGTGAGCCAGCGTTGCAACGAACGTTCCTACGAACTGGAGCCGGGCAGGGTGCTGTGGTATCACGAGGATGAGTGGGTGGAAGGTGAGGTGCTCGAAGCGCCGTGGGAGTTTTACTCCATCAACTTCATCGCGCCGACACTGGCCCCGCCTTCAGATGCCGCACGATTGTTCACGCCTGATACGCCGCAAGCCGAGCATTTTTTCGCCACGGCGATTGAAGCATGGCACGACAGTACGCTTTCCCCGTTGGCGCGCTCATTTAGCGTCCATGCGGCACTGTTGGGGCTATTGGAGATTCTCGTGGGGGGTGAACCAACGGCTCAAGCACCAGCAGCGCCGGGCAGTGCATTGTGGTGGGAAATCGAAACGCGGGTGCGCCAGAATCTGGAACAACCGCTCGACTTGCGGCAATTAGAGCAGTGGTCGCATTGCAGCAGCGCCACCATTGCGCGAGCCTCGCAAGTGGCAGTCGGTGAATCACCAATGCGGCGCATCAAGCATATCCGGCTCAGCTTCGCGCAGGGATTGGTGTTACGTTCACAGCTCACTTTCAGCGAAATCGCCTCGCGTATCGGCTATCCACGCGTGCATGAATTTTCGCGAGATTACAAACGCTGGTTCGGCGTAACACCAACGGAAGAACGTAAGAATTTTTGATTCACCGCGAAGAACGCAAAGGACGCGAAGAAAAATAAAATTCTTCGCGCCCTTCGTGTACTTCGCGGTTAGTTTTACAACGAAATCGTCTGGTTCTGCTCGCTAGAATCGTAGATAGCGCGGATGACCTGCACGGCGCGGCGGCCTTCGCGGCCGGGGATGGCGGGTTGGCGCTTTTCCTGGATGGCGGCTACGAAGTCGGCGTACTGGGCGCGGTGGCCTTCGGTGCTGATGGCGCGGGGGTCGCTGGCTCCGCCACCGATGGTGGCACCGTCGCGCAGCTTCTGCACTTCTTCGTCTTCGGGAGCGGCGGTTTCAAAATCCCACAAAACCGGGGTATCGTCCACCAGAGTGACGCTGCCTTTTTCGCCTTTGATTTCCACGCGCTTGCTTTCGCCCGGATAGCAGGCGGTGCTGCCCTGGATGACGCCGAGGCCGCCGTTGGCGAACTGCAGCCAGGCTACGGCGTTGTCTTCCACTTCGATATCGTGCAAGCGGGTTTGCACCTTGCCCGAAACCTGGGTCACTTCACCCGCCAGCCACAACAGCAGGTCGATGGCGTGGATGCCCTGGTTCATCAGCGCACCGCCGCCATCGAGCGTCCAGGTGCCGCGCCAACCGGCACCGGCGTAATACTCAGCGCTACGAAACCACGGAATGTAAGCCGAGCACTGGGTCAGCTTGCCGAAACGGCCAGCGTCGATGGCTTTTTTGAGAGCTTGTGCGCCGGGGCCGAAACGGCTCTGGAAGATGGCGCCGAGCAAGACGTTATTGGAGTCGCAGGCTTCAATCAGCGCGTCAATCTGCTCAACCGAAATATCGAGCGGCTTTTCGCATAGCACGTGCTTACCTGCCTTGGCGGCCAAAACTCCGAGGTCGGCGTGAGTGCCGCTGGGGGTGGTGATGGCCACGGCATCGATATCTTCACGTGCCAGCAAATCTTCGAGCGAGGCGATGTATTCGCAGTTGTTATCGGCGGCGAACTTTTGGCCTTTTTCCTCGGTCCGGGAATGACAGGCAACCAGTTCGGCGCCTTCGACCTGGCTGATGGCGGTGGCGTGAAAATCGGCAATGCTACCGACACCGATGAGAGCAATTTTGATACTCATAGTATTAAAAAGGGTTGTAATTATTGGGAAGAAACGTCGCTGAGCAGTTCCTGTGCAATTTGAGCGGCGGCGTGGAAGCAGTCGGCCGGGGTCATGTCCTTGAATTCCTGGTTAGCCTGTCCGCTGGGGCCGGTGGCCATGACAGCAGCCGAGTGGGCCAGGTGGGGTTCAAGAGAAATCGGGCCGTTCCAACCGGCCTTGAAGGCATCGGTGAGGATTTCACGCGCATAACCGGCACCCTGGCCGATGGGAACGTGCTGGTTTTCCTTGGTGGAGTCCTTGAGGTGGAAGCCATCGGTAGCGTTCTTGAGATGCTGCCAGTTCTCCCAAACGTCTTCGTTAGTCTGGTTGTAGTTGTCGAAGTCGAAGATCAAGCGGAAAGTCTCACCATCACGCAATTCGTTGGCGATGGTAACCACATCGGCGCACTTGTCACCGAAGATATGCTTTTCGTTTTCGTGATAAAGAACCAGGCCGAGGGCTTTGGCTTCTTCCTTGAGTGCGCCCAGGCGCTTGAGACTTTCGGCTTGCCATTCTTCGTGCGGCTTGCCTTCTTTGTTGAAGTAGGAAAAGATGCGCACGGCGTTGCAGTTGAAGATGGGGGCCAGCTTGGCGATGTGGCGCAGTTTGCCAAGGTCGATTTCAAAATCTTCGGTGATATCGATTTTGCCCAGCGGCGAACCGAACATGCCGACGGTGATACCGGCGTCGTTTAATTTATCGGCGGTGACCTGGGCCACGTCCAGCGGCAGTTCCGAAACGTTAAATCCTTCCAGGCCACGAATATCGACCTGGTTCAAACCGGCGCGTTGCAGGGCAGCAATCTGCTCTTCGGTAGAAGGCCCGGCTTCATCGGCGAATGCACTCAAATTCCAGCGGGGGGTGTCAGACATGTGGGGTAATTTCTCCTGGCGAATAAATGTTTAGGGGTTGCAGGAAAATTTACCGTGTACCGGCGCTAAAGGCAAATGAAGTGATGAAGCAACGTCTTTTTATCACTTCTTTCTTGCCACAGTGTGTCTTATCGAATCTACGTTTCTGTCGTTTATTGCGATGAAGTTTGCGTAGCCGAAGGCTTTGCGTGCTATGAACACGGAGAGTAGGGGATACGACGTGAGGGGGAATAATGGAGCCTAACGGGATCGAACCGTTGACCTCCTGAATGCAAATCAGGCGCTCTCCCAGCTGAGCTAAGGCCCCAAGGTGAGATGTATAAGGATTGTGACCCTTACGCTACTCATTTTTCGGCAAAAACAGGCGAACATCTTCCAACGACCTTAAATCTCTGCCGATGACTAAATTGTAACACAGTCTGTATGGAGATGACAATACGTTTTATATGGATATTCTCATAGTGTTTTTGTGGGGAGTGCAGACTCAACCAAGCTCAGCCAGCACGGCCAGTTCCAGGCTGAGGATACGCACATCGCTCTCGTTATTGTTGAAAACAAGCAATTCATTCCACCCTTCTTTAATATCGCTTGCCAAAAAACGGAAATTGAGGGCTTTATGCTTTACCGTGTGATGGGTAAATATCCCTGTCGGAAAAAGTAGCTTATCCGTAAAAATTGCCATTCCCTGGGCCGCGCAACCGTTGAATATAGCCACCAACCGACAATCTTCGTCTGTGTTTTCAATAACGACTTGCAGCAATAATTCCTGCCTGTGTTCCCGTTTCTCGATTGCAGGTTCGCTGCACATTGAAATTGTGAATGTGCGTTGATCTCCCGGTGCTAATGTAACGGGCAGTTGATCGGCAGATTCAAAATATCGGCGCATGCGGGCGTCGTTGGCAGTCGCCAGGGCGTAGTGCTTGGGTTTGCCGCGCAACGCATCCAGCACGCTTAAGCATTGCAAAGCCGGATATTTTGCCTGTAATACAGCAGGGTTGGGGTTGTGCGTGGCCTCATCAGTACAGAAAAAATTATACAGATAGATGCCGTTGGCTCCTTGCGCCAATTTTCCGGCGGCATTGCCGCGCAGCAGTTCGGGGCTGGCCGAAAGGCAGCGGTGAGAAGGGTTAAACCCTTCCTGCTCGCCTGTGTCTTGCGTAGACGAGCGACACTCCAGCCAGTTGGGTGCATCCTCGATCACACCATAGATGGCAACCTTATCGCCCACGGCGGCACGCAGCCTATCGTAGGGCACATCCCAGGTGGTTTGCCAGTAATTGGTGGGCGCAATGAAGTCGATCAGTCCCTCGCGTGCAAAGGCAGCCACGTCCAGGCCGATATTCTTCAGGGCGTCCAGCCGCACCGGAAGGCGCAGGCCAAGGGGGAAAGGCCGCCCGGTTTGCTCGGCCTTGTGGCGGGTTAACTGCCGGATTTGTGCGACCCATTCGGTCATCATGTCCAGCGTGCTTTGATCGGCCTGCGGCTCACAGCAGAAGGGGTCGCGCATCCAGTCGAGTTCGAGACCTTCGTAGTCGTATTCTTCCACTAACTCGCGAATCATGGCGAAGAAGTAGTCGCGTACTTCGGGGTGGCGGTAATCCAGAAGTTGCTCTGAAATGTTGACGGTTCCGTCTGGCTGGCGGCCGCTAAGACGAAAGCGCGGGTCTTGCTGGAGCTTGCAGTTGAAATAGCTCTCGTCCCAATTCTGCGAGCCGTGCGCATCGTTCATGCGAACCGAGAGCCACGGTTTGATATGGTTGCGGCGGCAGGCCTGGGCGATCTTCTGCACCCAGTCCACATCGTCTTCGAGTAAATCGAGATGGCGGTCGAGCAAGGCGAGGCAGGTATCCATCGAGCGATTAAGCTCCTCGATAGGAAAATCCGTATCGTCGACCGGTGGGAAATTGCTGCGCACGAATTCCCGGTCGCCGCGTTGGTAACCATCCCAGGCCGTCGATAGGATACGGCTGGGGTACCACGGCTTCTGGGCGTTGGGGTTTTGGAGATAGATATCGACTCCGCTTTGCGCTAATAGCTCGATAAAGCGGTCGATGGTGCCCGTGGTGTAACGGGCGGTAAGATTCTCGATATAGCTTTCGCCAAAGAGAAACGTGCAGTCGCCATTGAAGAGGAGTGGAGGATTTGTTTTCACGGAAACCTTTAGGCAAGGCCTGGTTTATTCTTAGCGAAATCAGGAAAGGTAATAGGCTGGCTGTTATTTTGAATCGATTGCATTGAGAGTGGAAACACGCTGCTCAGCACCACCGAATCGTAGACATCGATGGCCGGAGCGCGATTTTCCAGAATGGCCGAAACAAATTCTTCCAGCACGAAGAACTCCGACAGGTAGCAGACGGCTGCCGACTTTTCACCATGCTCAACCCAGGCGGGATGCTCATATTGTGCGGCATAATCTTCCAATGGCTTCCAGCGCGGCGGTGCCGGTTGCGGCTCACCTGCGCTCAGCCAAGCCACTGGCTCTTCCTGGCACTCACGCCCTGAAGCGAAGGCGCCCATCGTGCCTTGTAAGCCATAGTGCAAATAGTTGTGGGGGCGCGGTGAAGAGAAATCGTTGCGTAGGTAAATGACGACACCGTTTTTAGTGCGGATAAGCGATAGCACCGAGTCGCCTTGTTTCCAGAAACTTTGTCTGGCACCGGGATGCTCATCTCCGAATAGTGAACGAAAGTAATCGGCCTGAGCGGCAGGGTTGGAGGCGATGGTGGTCATGAAATCAAAGGAATCGCCGCGGTTGATGCCCAGCCATTGTGAAACAGGCCCCAGGGAATGGGTAGGGTAGTTGATGCCATTGAAATCGCGCATCAGTTCTCCGCGCCATAACAGGCTGCCATCGGGGCGGTGCATGGCGTCGCGCACATCGTGGATATAGCCGCACTCGGCGTGGGTCAGTTCGCCGAAAGCGTTTTGCTCGGCCATGTTTTTAATCAGCAGATTGTTGCGCAGGTAGCAGAAATTCTCGGCCATCATGAAGGTGCGCCCGGTTTTTTCTACCGTTTCCACCAGTCGCCAACAATCCTCAATAGTGTGTGCTACCGATACTTCGCACAGCACATGCTTGCCTGCTTCCATCAACTGCACCGACTGCCCGGCGTGCAGCAGCAACGGTGTGGCCAGCAGCACGGCATCGATATCGGGATTGTCGAGTATCCACTGGAACTCAGTCGTGGTGGCGATGCCCGGATACTGGGCTTGCCAACGCTCACAAACTTCCGTGTTTTGGTCGCAGAGTGCCACCAGTTCCACTTTCTCGGGCAAGATGTCAATCGTCTTCTGATAGGCGCTGCCACGGCCGCCACCCACTATCGCTAAACGTACGGGATGATTATTCGACATGTTCTCAAAAATCCTGTTTTGGCTTAAATTATAAAAGTTGTAATAACTGTATTTTACGGTTTGGCCTATTGAATTGGCGTATTACCAATTTCGTAGACGCCCAAATGATCGAAATAGGCGGCATGCCCGGTCTTGGGCTGGGCGAAGGCTTCGACGCGGACAGCTAATGAAATTGCGCCGGGCGGCACTTCGGCTGTTTCGATGACGTAGGCACGCCATTCACTGGAGCAATCGAAAGTGCTGATGCGCCGCGTTTCGGGTATTTCCACTCCGGTTGCATCCAAATAATAAGCGACCATCTGCGATTTCGTACTCACTGCCGGTGTGCCTTGCCAGCGTGCCCGGGCAACGTAGAGATAACGCTTACCGGCTTGCACTGGAATATCGGTGCGAAAGACACCTCCAAAGCCATCGAAAGTGCCCGCGACTTCCACCTCGCGCTCACCGTCATAAGGATCGTTGCCAGTTAACACCGCTGAGCCGGTGCCCTGGTGCATTCCTATCCACCAACCGGCAAGCGGATCATTACCTTCAAAACTACCATTCGACACCAGGTTCGGCGCGTTGCCATTGGCGATGCCACGCACGGTATCGGCCAAGGTGGCAACTTTCCCATCCGGGTCGCGGCCCAATTCTTCCAGTTTGCGCGTTAGTTGCGGCACGGGATTATCGAGGTAGCTTTCCACCGCATCGAGAATTGGCGCGCGTTCGGTATTTTTATAGGGGTAGGAAGAGAGCCAGGTGAAATTCAGCAGCGGGTCTTGGTTCAGGTTTTCATGCAGTGTTTTGATGGTGAAGTCGGGTGCCAGTTCTTTCTTTTCCAACACAGCCAATACCCTCTCAACCGGAAGCCTGCTGCCTGCCGTGCCGCGTGAGAGATAAGTCTGGATGATTGCCCGGTAATACTCCCACGAACGAGCCATGACATCAACCCGCGCTTTGGTCTCGGGCGTATCGGCCAATTTGTGAGCCTGAGCCAGCCAGGCGTCAGCTTTCTCCACGTCACTGATTTGTAACTGCTCCATCCAGCCAATGCCGCCCAGAAGATATTGCTCGTTTTTCACGACTTTGAAGTAACCACCCTGGGTTACGCGCTGGGTCCAGTAGTGTTCCCAATGATCGAAATAGGCCTGCATCGGCGCAGACGCTTTGCCAAAAGCCAGGCGATACCATTCGCCTAACAGCGCATCGACGTCGCGGTCGGGATTCCACCAAACTTTTGCCATCACGTAATACTTGGGAGCTTCGCCGAAGAAGGGATAGGTTTCGGCATACCAGGCTTTTACCTGGTTATCGCGTGCCCAGCGCACATAATTGGCCCAATGATGGGTATACAGGCGCGGCGGGACATGGTCGGCACCGTAGGTGTAGTCGTAGCGGCCCAGATAGGTGCTCTTTTGCCCCCACTCAGCTATTATCGCCTCATGGTCTTGGCGCCGTTCGGGGTCGAGCGTCTGCATGGTGTCGTAAGTAAAGAAGGGAATCAATCGAGGGTGCAACCGCACATGCACCGGAGGCTTGCCGACATTGTTATAAGCCAGGCAGCCAAACCAGGCATCGGGATGCACTTTGAGCACCTTCTCAATCACGGCATTAACGAATTTATAATAGACGTCGGAATAGCTGGGCATACCGAGAAACGTTTCGCCCTCGATGTATTCCTTACGGCAGTTTTCGCACTGGCAGAAACGATAAGTGCTGGTATCGTTGATGCCGAACGAATAGCTCTTGATGCGGGGATTGCCATCCAGATATGCGATGATGGTTTTGGCCGCTTCATCGACGATGCCCGGAGCCGTGAAGCACGGTTGCCAGTCTTCGGTATTGGCCGGTGGCAAGAAGCGCTGGGTGGTGCCCGCCGTGAGGATGGGATAGAACTCGGGATGTGTCGCGGTGTATTTCTCGGGCGGAAAAAGATGCTTGAGGTTGTGATGAAACTTCAAGCGCGTCCAGAAGCGCATGTGCCGCGACCACATCTGCTGCGAAGGGCCTACAGCAATGTGCGGCACCTGGAGAAATGCCGGTTCTTCCTTCAAGTTGAAACCAGCCGGAATGGCCACGTTCTTTTGCGTGGGGACGTAGTCGCCAATCTCGGTCGGGAAAAGCCAACGAATGCCGACAAACCGTTCGAGAAACTCGAAGCTGGCGAACTCGGTGCCTTCGGCTGTGGGGCCGGCAAGGACCACATTTCCATCCACAGTGCGAATGATATAACCAGAAGGGTCCATACCTTCGAGGCTCTTGCCCAGGACTGCGTCTACATAAGCACTGCGGCCAATATAAACTACCGGTCGGCCAGCCTGTGGCTGCCCGGTTGCCAGATCGACAATAGGCAGCCTGGCACCCGTGCTCTTGAAGATATAATCTGCCACCTCGGACACGACCTTGTCCATAGTGCGCTCGTAGACGAGCCACTGATCGGCCACGTCTTCCTTAAGCGGATAGCGACTGGAATCGTAGGCCAGAGTCGCAAGGGGCTGTCCTTCGCGCACTAGTTCTACATCGTTTGCCTGCTTGGCGAGTGCAGGAGCGGCTATCGTATTGAAGCTAACCACGGCCAGGGCAATCAATAACAAGAGTCTCATTTTTAGAAATCTTAGAACCTTTCGTTCGGGATGCTTTAAAGCTGCGGATCGATCGGTGCAGTCGCGGTAGCGGGAACGCTGACACCGCAAGATGGGCCTGCACTCACACCGGAGTTAAGCAAGCCAAAATCGGAAGCGCAGATCCCCGACTGCTTACGCCACTTCACATGGCCATCGGAAAAGAGCAGATTGCCGCCCTCCATATGTTGATTGGAATAGGAGGCACTGGGCAGCCAGTAAATGTAAGTGCCCGCTGACGACTCAAAAGGGCGCACCGCCGCATAGCTGGAGATCATTTGCAGTTCTGAGATCATCACCCGCGAAACCGGCTGCGATACGGCTGCCATCGAGAGGCCGTAATCGGTGCGAAAAATGACGCCGCTGATTAAATAGTTGGTAGCATTATTGCCCACAGGCATTGCATCGGGGTTGGGCGAAGAAGACGGGCAGCGCAAGATTTGCCAGCTTTTGGTGTAGGGGAAAATCGTGGCTAACGGGCTGAAATTGGGCGGGGCTGCCGTGGCGAAGTCGTATACGATGCGGGAGTTCTCGGGATTATCAGTCGTAAAGGGATACTTTTCATCGTAGTCTTGCACATATTGCATCACGCCAAGCCCAACCTGCTTGAGGTTGCTCATACAGGACGCCCGACGCGCATTTTCACGTGCCCTGGCAAAAACCGGGAACAAGATGGCGGCCAGTAGAGCTATTATGGCAATGACGACCAATAATTCTATTAGCGTAAATCCTCTCACTTCCTTCCTTCCGTTCATACTCTCCTCCTGGTAATTTAACGCAAGCTCTTCGATATTAACGAACAAGTGCCGATGCTATCTAATATACCCCTATCAAAGAGGTGCTAAACGTCTTTATCGTCCAACTCTATTAGAAATTGGCCGATTATTCCAGTGCTTTATATCAATCCTGTAAATTAACCTCTTTCTGTTGTGACCAAGAAAACACAAAACAGAATACAGGAAACAGGAAACCTACTCTTGAGATAAGCAGTTTGTTTTTATCCTGAACAAAAAGCTGTGTACTGGATCCCCGCGTTCGCGAGGATGACGGGCTTCAAAGACCACCGCCGCCATCAAAGTCTGGTTACCTCCCTGTTTCCTGTTTCCTGTTTCCTGTCTACTGTTTCCCTGCAAGAGAGGAAGATCGTTTCTGGATTGGTATTAATTCTGCCGGGAGTATTCCCGAAATTCCGTGGGAGTTTGGCCGGTATATTTGTGAAAGAAAGTGCGAAAATAGCTAGGCGATTTAAAGCCGACGAACTCGGCAATCGTTGCCACCGTCCAGGGCGAATCGCGTAAAAGGGTCTTGGCGGCCTCGATCCGTTGTTCGACCAGCAATTGATTGAAACTTTTGCCGGTTTCACGCCTTACCAGCAGCGCGAATTGGGAACGGGAGAGATACATTTCATGCGCCGCTCGATTCAAGGTCAACGGCTTGTGGAAGTTCGATTGCACATATCGCTCTAACCGTGTTTTGAAATCGAGGTTTTGTCCTCTGGTCTCAGGGGCACTATAATCGTTGGCGTTATCGCCGCGCAAGGTTTGGAAACGTCCACCTTCAATCTCGCGTTGCAGGAGTTGCAGCATCACAGGCAGAAGACGCCCGCAGATTTCCGGGGAATTCTTCTCGCCGTTAAAGGCTTCTTTCATCAGAATGCGCAACAAGGTGGTGGTGTGTTCATCGGTAAATAGCGAATTGCTCTCGGTCTCGATTTTTTGACCTTCACGACAACGATTAATCCAGCATTGCAAGGCATCGTCGTAGAGCACGAAATAGAGAATATCGCAGGAGGAATTGAGGGCCGTATCGATAAAGGGAAAGGCACTCATCGGGTGCGGCATCCCCGGCGGAATGAAAATGAAGTAGCCTGGGCCACACTGCAAGAGGGAGTTGTTCAACTGAAAGTTGACGTGGCCATCCACGATGCACGCCATCTTGTAATGGCTCACTTCATTCAATTGACTTTCCGGCCACGCTGCACTGGTATTGCGTGTGTTGTGATAAGAGCGCGCTTTCTTCACAATGACACGCGGCCCCATGTCGTTGCTGGCCGTCAGCCGCACTCCCGCCGGCATTCGCCGCTGGCTCATTTTGGAGCGTGCAATAATCAATCGTTCCCCAACATTGTTTTGCGACCAGGGGATTAAATGGGTTTGGAGAACATCGGACAGTAAAGACATTGCGGTGTATGAGGCCGGCGATAGACTTTATACCAGATCGTGTTAACGGCTCTCGCCCAATTTAAAAAGCTGCCTGTAGCTTTATTTTCTGCGTTGAAAAGAGCGGGGAAGGATGTGAGAGATACAAAAAAACCACAAATCCTTATTTATAAAGATTTGTGGCTTCTTAAAATGGCGGGGGCAGGATTCGAACCTACGACCTCCAGGTTATGAGCCTGGCGAGCTACCGGGCTGCTCCACCCCGCGGTACAAAAGAAATTATAACCTGAGTTTAAGAAGACGTCAACTCATAATTTTTGGTCGCGCGTGCATTGTTTTTTGGTCACCTAATATAAGGTGTGGAAAGTGACCGCCGCCGCTACAAGCAAGGCTGTATCTACTTATGATATATATTTCCTTAAGATAAATTTTTGACGCATCATTCGGAGAATTTTTAATGGCTAAGAAACGTTACGTAGCCGTCGGAACCGGCGGGCGTATTGGCATGTTTATTGACCCCATTGCCAAAAACTATAGCGATGACAGCGAACTGGTAGCCCTGTGTGATTTGAGCCAGACACGCATGGACTATCATGTAAACCGCCTCAAGGAAGAATACGGTTACAACGGAATCCAGACCTATCTCGCACAAGACTTCGACAAGATGCTGGAAGAAGTTAAGCCGGATGCCGTTATCGTGTGTACCGTCGATTCGACCCATCACGAATATATCCTGCGTAGCGTAGCCGCCGGTTGCGATGTGGTTTGCGAAAAGCCCATCACGGTCGATGACGAAAAGTGCCGTGAACTGCTCGATGAACTCTCCAAGCACGAAGAAGACGTGCGTTTGACCTTTAACGTGCGCTGGCAACCCGGCCCGACCCTGATTCGTCAACTCATTAAGGAAGGCAAAATCGGTCGTGTGCAGCACGTGCAGTTGGAATATTTGCTGAATCCGGTCCATGGCGGCTCTTACTTCCAGCGTTGGCACAGCGGCAAAGCCAATTCCGGCGGTTTGCTGGTGCATAAATCCACCCACCACTTCGACTTGGTCAACTGGCTCATCGATGGTATCCCGCAGCAGGTCTTCGCTTATGGCGATCTGGTGTTCTACGGCAAGGAAAACGCCATCGCCCGTGGCGATGAAGCCTGGACGAAATACGACCGCTACACCGGCAAGGCTGCCGAGGATGATCCGTTCAAAGTCGATTTGAGCCAGGATTCCACCATGCGCAGCATCTATTACGATGCTGAAAAAGAAACCGGCTACGTGCGCGACCAGAACGTGTTCCGCGAAGGCATCGATATTGAAGATCGCATGTCGGTATTAGTGAAATACCGTGACGGTGCGACTTTGAGCTATCACCTGAACAGCTTCTCGCCGTGGGAAGGCTATCGTTTGTCCATCGTGGGTGATAAGGGCCGCATTGAATATGAAGAAGCCTACCAGACCCCGGTTTTGGAAGGCGACGAGCAGGAAGAGGTTGAAATCGATCCGGTCGCTGCCGGTACCAAAGTGCGTCGCCTCACCTGGTTACCACTCTTTGGCGCGGGTAAGGTCATTCCGGTTCCGGTTGTTGAAGGCGGTCACGGTGGCGGCGATGCCTTGCTGCAAGAACAGATTTTCTCCGGTAATCCGACCGAAGACCTCTACAACCGCAGCGCCGGCTATCAGCAGGGCGTGGCCTCGGCCATCATCGGTATTGCAGCCAACCACTCGATTGTATCGGGACAACCGGTCAATGTCGATTCGTTGGTGACGCTCGAACCCAATGCCGTTAGATTGACCGAATTGAAGTAACGCTAACGCGCCGGTTCTTCGGAACATACAAAGCAAAAGGGGAGGGGAACATAATGTTCCCCTCCCTTTTTTATATTTAATACCAATCCCAGCTATTATCTTCCTCTACAGCAGGTAGATAGTAGACAGAATACAGGAAACAGGGAGGTCGCTGGGCGTTGATGGCGGCGGTTGTCTTTGAAGCCCGTCATCCTTGCGAACGCGGGGATCTACTACACGGTTTTTTGTTCAGCGTAAGACCAAACTGCTTCTCCAAAGAGTAGGTTTCCTGTTTTCTCACTCGTAACGAGCGGAGGTTAATTCCCAGAATCGGTATAAGTAGTCTGTAAAGTAAGTTTTTACATGTTCGAGCACTTAGTAGGCGAGGCTTTTAACTTAATTTGCGAACCCCGAGCGTGAGCGACGGGCACGGGCAATGAGCTTGGTGAAGCAAAGAAAATGTGCCCGTCGCTCACGAGGCTGTGTCAAAACTCAATAATGACAGAGCCTCTCTTCCCGAAAAGC
>DAITOV010000047.1:0-20897 GCA_036833945.1 Abditibacteriia bacterium | reverse complement strand
AGATAACACACCCGCCCGCAGGCTTTACGATAAGTGTGGCTTCGTTGAAATCGGGCGGCGTAAAAACTATTACGATGATGGCCAGACCGCCGTTGTAATGCGTTTCGAGTGTCTTTGAAATGAGATGTCATTTCCAAATTGAGGGAGCGCCTGCTTCGGCCAGCCATCTTTTCGATAGACTTACATTCGCTGAGGCGTAATCGGCATATTCCGATTACGCCTCAGATTTCAGGTGCTGCTATGAATCCTCAAATTCTCGATTCGCCCGATTGCCCGGCACAGCCCGGCAAACCGTTGACGCGTGTGAGCAGCACGCCGCCAGTCCTGACCTCCTGCTACTTATCTATTATTATCCCGGCTTACAACGAAGAGAGACGTTTGCCGGCGACTCTGGCCCGGATCGATGACTATTTATTGACCCGGGACTTCTCTTATGAAGTTTTAGTGGTTGATGATGGTTCGCGTGATGCTACCCGGCAGGTAGTGCGTGATTTTGCAGTATCTCGCCCTTGGATGAGACTGGTGCAGTATGACAATGAAAAGAACCATCCGGTGAATCGTGGCAAGGGTTACGCCGTGCGTCAAGGGGTAATGGCCTCATTGGGACGTGACGTGCTCTTTTCCGATGCCGACTTGAGTACGCCGATTGAAGAGATTGAAAAGCTTTTGCCGCCCATCGCGCGCGGCGAATGCGATATCGCCATTGCCAGCCGGGCCTTGCCGGAATCGGACTTGGCCGTACATCAACCCTGGTATCGTGAGTGGATGGGGCGCACCTTCAATAAGTTCGTGCAGACGATGATAGGCACCACTATTTCCGATACGCAATGTGGTTTCAAGGCGTTTCGCGGTGAAGTCGCAAGGCGATTATTCACCCTGGCGCAGATCGATGGCTTTGGCTTCGATACTGAGATCATCTATCTGGCGAATAAGTTCGAATACCGCGTGCAGGAAATCGGCGTGGTGTGGCGGCACCGCGATGAGAGCCGGGTCAATCCTCTTCTGGCACCGTTTTCCATGATAAGTGAACTCACACAAGTTCGCTTGAACGATATGCGTGGCGCTTACGACGAACAACTGGAAGATTAAAACAGGAGCAATACAATTTTATGGCCGAAGTCGTTTCTTTTGGTGAATTATTGGTGGATATGGTCAGCGACGCGGATGTTTCCCTGGGGGAAGCTCCGCGTTTTTTGAAAGCGCCTGGCGGTGCCCCGGCTAACGTGGCGGTGGGGTTGCAGCGTCTTGGTATCGCCACCCGTTTTGTGGGACAGGTCGGAAACGAGCCGTTCGGCGATTGGCTGAAGGCTATCGTGGCACGGGAGAATGTCGATACCGGGTATCTCCTGCAAACCGACCAAGCGCGCACCACGATTGCTTTTGTCGCCACAAGGGCTGACGGCAAAAAAGATATCTGCTTCTATCGCAACCCCGGTGCCGATGCTTTGCTTGTCCCGGAAGCGATTGACGAGGCGTTATTTAAAGGAGTGCGCCTCTTTCATTGTGGCAGTGTGTCGCTTTCCGAAAATCCCTGCCAGGAAGCCCAGTTCAAGGCGGCGCGGTTAGCACGTGAGAAGGGTATTCTGGTATCGTTCGACCCGAACTGGCGACCCTCTATCTGGGATGATCACGACCGAGCGCATCATCTCATCTGGGAAATGATAGCGTTGGCCGATGTGGTGAAGGCGGCCGAGGAAGAATGGGAGTTCGTAACCGGTACCGCTGATTTTGAAGCGGGCAGCGAAAAGATACGCTCGCACGGACCACGATTAGTCGTTATTACGCGTGGCGAAAACGGCGCCTATTTCAATTTTGCCGGCGGGCAGGGCAGCGTTGCAGGCAATGCGGTGGAAGCCATTGATACCCTGGGGGCCGGAGATGCCTTCGTGGCCGGATTGCTGGCGCAATTGTTGCAGTATCGAGAATTAGGGGAAGCTTTGAATAATAAAGCTCTCCACAATGCACTTCGCTTTGCCAACGCATGTGGCGGGCTGGCGGCAACCAAAGCCGGGGCAATTCCTGCACTGCCGATATTAGAAGAAGTCAACAGGTTTTTGATAAAGGAATGAATACACCATGAACGAGCATTTTCGCAAATTTGCACAGTGGATTTCGGAAATTACCGGCTCGTCGTGGGCGTTCATTCTGGCTGCATCGTTAATCGTCATCTGGATCGTTACCGGTCCTATCTTTAAGTTTTCCGATACCTGGCAGTTGGTCATTAATACCGGAACGACGATTGTTACCTTTTTGATGGTTTTTTTGATTCAGAACACCCAGAATCGCGATAGCAAAGCGATTCAACTCAAGTTGGACGAGTTGATTCGTGCCGTGGGTGGTGCCGATAATAGTATGATCGACATCGAAGAGATGAGTGACAAACAATTGCAACAGTTACAGCATACCTTTCGACAGATGCATGATGCTGCCGGCATAGAAGGCATCTCAAATGCCATCGAGAAAGAAGTCGACCAACGCGATGAAAAGGCGCGTGAATCAGATTCCAGATAAGAAAACGCCACACTCTATTAGGAGTGTGGCGTTCTATTAACACGCGGTTCATCCCGCCATCGTGCTTAAAAAAAGAAAAAGGGCAATGGACTCCGACAGAGAGTTCCTCCTTGATTATCGTTGCACGACTCGTTTTTGAGAGTCTTGTTGCCGTGAGCCGTCAGGCAACTGATAACGCAAACGATCGATCAAAGCTGAGGCTTCAGCTTTGGTCAAATCTTCCAGAGGTTTATCGGTCAGTTGTGAAAAATCGTCTGCCGTTGCGGGACGTCCAAAAACCCGGTTGGCTATCGCCAGTATCGCACGGTGCTGGGCGTCTGTCAATAAATTTGGCCCGGCTGCGGTGGTGGCGGCATAATTAGACGGACGAGCCTCCGTCCACGCATTTTCCGTCGCTGGAGTAGTTTCTGTTCGCTGCGTACCGGGGCGTGCAAGGATGTCGTCATTATCTTCGGGGTCTTGGGTAAAGTGCCCTGAAGCCTGGGTTGCCGAAAGGGTGGCATCCACCAAAGCACGTTTACGAGCCATTTTCAACACGGTGTTGGCGATTCCGGCCGCATCTTGCTTGGCGTAGCGCTTTTCCTTGGAATTACAGATGCCCAGCCCTTCGGCTTCCACCAGCCCGGTACGCTTGTTGAGCAGCGAAACCTTCACTTCGTAGGAGACAAAGCCCCGCGTCCAGTCTTCAATGCGATTGGTCACTTCAGCCAGAGGGGCAAAGCCGAAGATGGCGTTGAGCTTTTCCGCGCCTGATTTAAAGAGCGTAGGCTTGTTGGAGCCGGGGATGATGCCGTAATCCTCACCATCGACAAGTTGTTCGCGCACAAACTGCTGCAACTGGCGCGAACGGTTCTCGGCTTCGGCCAGGGGGATGGCAAAGCCAGGATAAACATCGGCCGGTGCATTGGTGTTTTCGCTTGACGGTGGGCTTTCCTGACCTGATTCAGTGTATGGTGCGGCATTCTCGCTGCCGGGTTCACCTTGCAACGGCGTATAACTCATCCCTTCTCCTTTATTTCTCAAGAGAAATTTTACTGTGTTTGGCGGCCAAGCGACAGTGGACGTGCGGAACACGTGCCGATAGGAAAAACCTTTTCGTAAACTTGGTGTTCATGTCTCTTTTGCTCAAGGCTTTGAGTGCCAAGTTGCTCAATCAGACTCATCCTCAATTTATTGTCGCACGGCCTAAAATGAGCGCGTCGGAAATGCCTGACGGCGTTACTCTGACTCGTCGCAGAATTGTCGGGGAAAGAGTTATTGTGAAAGACAGGCGCGAATACGGTAATGTCCGTAGCTATATCGCCCATTGGCCCGCAGCTGGTTTGCATGAGTGGGAGCATCACAAATTGGTGTATGTCCTGGCCGGGCGCATAGATTTTCAGGTCGGTCGTTATGCGGTGCAGGGCGGGGAAGGACACTATCTGGTCATTCCGCCCGGCATGCCTCAACCCGATGGAAAGCTGTCACCGTATCACGCTAAAAATAGTTTCTGTGAGCTGTTAAACGTCATCTCGCACCCCCATGCCGTTCAGTGTTTTATTATTCGTACACAATTCGGCCAAAGTTACGTCGAACCACTGGAGAACTACCTGTTTGAGAACGGTGATCTGGCGACGCTCTTTCATCTTCTTATGGAAGAATTGGTTGGCGGCCAACAGAATTTTAATAGCATCGGCTCCGCTTTGCTGTCGGCCTTCTGGCTTGCCCTGCAACGTGAAGTCGAAGTGGAGCGTTATATCAATCCTGGCCCTATCGGCCGCCCGCAGGAAATCGTTGGAGATAAGGGAGGGTTCGAATCTCAATTGCTGCGATATGTCCAGGCTCATCTCACAAACCCATCGCTCAAGCTGGAAACTGTGGCTCGTAGTCTTTACTTGTCGCGGGCTCAATTCGTGCGCCGCATGCGCAGTGAAACCGGCAAAACCTTTGTGGAATATCTCACCGATTATCGAATCAGTGAAGCGAAAGTTCTTTTGCAAGATTCCAACTGGACGGTATCGACTATAGCTGGTTTTTTGGGATTTCGGTCTTCCACTTACTTTCAAGCGGTGTTTCGCAAGGCTACCGGCCATACTCCGAGCCAATATCGAACATTGAACCGGAAAAAGAGCTGATTTCTGTTTTGGTGAGCAGATATTATGGTTTAGTTGGGAACGTTTTGGGGCATAATATCAGGAGTTGTATGCTCCTGTCATAATGTTAAACAGGCTCAGCAGATTCCAGGAGGAATTATGTCTAAGAAACGGCGGAATGCGTTTACGTTGATAGAATTATTAGTTGTTATAGCTATAATAGCAATTCTTGCGGTGATTTTATTTCCGGTATTTTCGCGCGCTCGCGAAAATGCGCGCCGCACTTCGTGTATGAGTAACATGAGGCAGATTGGGTTAGGAATGATGCAATACTTGCAAGATAACGATGAACGCTATTCTAACAATTTGCAATGCAGCGATACTGCCTGCACGACGGGCGTCCTCGATACCGATACCAGCAAACCCAGCGGCATGTTTCGGGTTACCGCCGATAGCGGCAACAACTTTTACCGCACCTGGATGGATGCGATTTTTCCGTATGTCAAAAGTTTGCAGCTTTATGTGTGCCGGTCGAACCGTGTGAGTGCGACGACTCCCAGCTACGGCTATTCCAGTGCGTTTGGCGGTTACAAGAATTATGTCAATCAATATACCGGTGGAACTTTGCCGGGGAATGTGCCTTTGGCGATGGCATCGGTAACACGCCCGGCGGAAGTGATTGCCATTGCCGAATATCAGGCCGACTATGCCTTTATGCTCAGCCCTTCCAATATCCGGCAATTTATTAATAGCACCACTGTTGCCCCGCACATGGAAGGCGGGTTGGCCGTATATGCCGATGGTCATGCTAAGTGGCGTTCTCGTGGAACGATGCTGGCTAACATCGGCTCGAACACGGTCGATGTTTGCCGGTTGTTATCGGGCTCGGGCATTCCCGACTATAACCGTGCCTTTTGCAGCCGGGCATGGAATCCATTTGTCGAGTGAACCGGGCAGGGAGAAGTTATTTAAACCGTGAGAAAGGTATTGAATGAAAGCGTTATTTGTGAGTGTGTTTCTTCTATTGATGATCCCTGCGACGCAAGCGATGGAAATTGTGCGAGAGCAAACGCCGCAAGCGACAATTGTCGTTGACCGCGATGCCGATGCGCAAGTGCGCTTGGCGGCTGTTACTTTGCAAACATATATTCAGAAAAGCACAGGAGTTCAACTGCCGATTGCTCATGAACACGTGGCTGGAAAAGCGATTCATGTCGGTGACACCCCTTTCGTGACGCAGTGGAAGGCGAGGAATGGAGTAGGGGAAAGTTCCCTGGATTCTGAAGCGTTTATCCTTCAAGGTGTGGATGCTGAAAACTTCGTCATTATCGGTGGAAATGCCTGGGGGGTAGAGTTTGGTGTCTATGATTTTTTGGAGCGCTATCTCGGTGTGCGTTGGCTGATGCCGACTGATCTCGGCATTGATATTCCCAGACATAATTCACTGGACATACCATCGACTCGAATTATCCAAACTCCGGTTTATCTCTCACGTCAGCTTTCGCCGATGAATAATCTGGCTACCGACACGCCGTTGGTAAAGTGGGCGCGTTATAATCGCGCGCGGGGCCGGATTGCGTTTCATCACAATTTGGTTCGGCTTTTTCCGGTGAGTAAGTTCGGCAAGACCAACCCCGAATTCTACCCGATTATTAATGGCAAACGATACATTCCTGTTAGCAGTGATGACGAAAACTGGCAGCCGAACTTAACGGCCCCTGGTATTATCGAAGCTGCAGTTCGGCAGATTGAAGAATATTTCGAAAAAAATCCGGAAGCGACCAGTTACTCTCTGGGCATGAACGATTCCGATCATTGGGACGAATCGCCGGCTTCCAAGGCAAAGCGCAACGGCAAGAAAAATTACGTTGGTGTGGAAGATATTTCGGATGAGTTTTTCGCCTGGGCCAATGAAGTGGTCGGAAGGGTTTTACAAAAGTATCCCGATAAATGGTTTGGCACGCTGGCGTATAACGGGCTTGCAGAGCCTCCCACCAAAGTGGGAGTGCATCCTCGTATTGTGCCGTTCATTACTTATGATAGGATGCGCTGGGAAGACCCCAAATTACGTGAATTCGGTGAACAATTAACACAGCGCTGGGAAAAAGTGTCGCCAACCCTGGGTTGGTATGATTATGCCTACGGCTACAGCTACCTGACCCCGCGCTTATATAATAAGCGCATGCAGAATTATCTGAGTTGGGGAGCCAGGCATCATGTTCGTTTCCACTACTCGGAGTTATATCCCAACTGGGGAGAAGGCCCTAAACCCTGGCTTTACGCGAAGTTGCAATGGAATCCCGAACAGGATGTGAACGGCTTATTGCAAGATTGGTACGAACACTTTGCCGGTGTTCCGGCTGCGCCCCATCTTCGTGGTTTTTATGATATCTGGGAGAAATTCTGGACGGTCGATATTTATCGCTCGAAGTGGAATCGGTTAAGCGGCCAGTATTTACCTTTTAACGGCGAGCCTACTTATCTATTAGATGTGCCGTCCTCTTATGTCAGCCAATCCGATCAATTCCTGGCCACGGCCCGGCGGTTGGCCAATACGCCACAGCGTAAAGAGCGTGTGGCCAAAATAGAACGGATGTGGCAGTTTTACCGGGCTTCCATTTTGGCCTATCAGGGAATGAACGCGGCAGCTCTGGTCAAGCTCGATTCGCAGGCGCAGGCAGTCGCGTTTTTGAACCAGGTGAGTGAGGTCGTAAAATATAACGAACTCCGGCAACAATTACTGGCAGAGTTCAAGGTTGATCCTGTCTTTAAGAATACGGCCGATGACATCTTCCGGATTCCGGCAGCAACCGGCAAGAATTGGGGAGCTTCATTGCTCTGGCGGCTTGTGCCCTGGGTAATGAAGAGCGCGCTGGTTAAAGCACAACTCGAAACATTGGCCTCTGGCTCGTCTCCGTTAAAAGAACAGGCAAGACTCGTGTTGAATGCCGCCGTAGGGAAAACAACTCTTGTGACTCGTAATCCTTCTTTCGAAGAGGGATTGGATTATTGGAATTTTTGGGACAAATCGGAAGAATCTCCCGAATATTCAAAGGGCACTTTCAAACGAGTGACAGATATTGCTTATAGCGGTGAACACAGTCTACATATTCAGGGATTGGGGCGTGGAGCACCGATGCAAGATATGCAGTATCAGGCCGGGACATATTTCGCGACGGTGAATAGCTACGTGCCTCAGGGCACCCATACGGGAACAGTTACGCTTAACTTGCATGTGACGGATTCGAATAATGTAGTGCTGGGCGGGCTGTATCTTTTGCCTACGGCAAATATCGCATTGCCGCCCGGTATTTGGGCTAACACGATCATACCGTTTACCCTGCCTGAGGGGAATGAACGTTCTCAGTCCGTTCGGTTATTGGTAACGCTCGACGGTTTTGGACCAGATGGCGAATTATACGTGGATGATGTTGCCATTTATAGAATCAAGCCTTAAAAAAATAAAGTATGGAACTCCTCTTTGAATCGCGCAGTAATTTGTCGGGCTTTATGGGAACGCTGCATTTCGTTCAGCATAAGCCCGAAGTGCATATGGAGCCGGTCATGCTCCCCGATACCTTTGTCGATGAAGGAGGCATTAACGGCTACGGCACCGTGCTCAACGAAAACGGCAAGTTGCGTATGTGGTATCAAGCCATACCACGCGATTGGCCGGGAAACTGTGAAGTGGGTGCTGTCGCTTATGCGGAATCCGACGACGGCTACCACTGGAAAAAACCGGCGTTGGGCATTGTGGCGCATGGCGCAAGCGTTAATAACCTGTGTAACCTAGGCTTGCATAGCCCCAGCCTGTTCATTGACCCCGATGCACCATCTACGCACCGTTACCTTGCCGTTGGGTGTGGCCGTGACTGTTTCCTGGGGCAGAATGTGCGCTACGGCTACTATACCGCTCATTCCTCAGATGGATTGTATTGGGAACTCGATTCAACCCAACCACAATGGGAAGGTGGTGACGTCGTTACCAGCATATACCACCCAGGAAGAAGAAGCGGCCTTATCGCACTCAAGAAAGAACCCTGGATTAATCGTTTGGTAAGGCGCAGTATTCGTACTGCCGAGTATAAAGACGGTGTATATAGTAATAATCATGTCAGTGCGCTCTACCCCGATGATTACGATGATATTGCCGCAGCGCAACGAGGGCATTTCACCAGCGATTATTATGGCATGGCCATGATGCCGGCCGGGCAAAATACGGTGGGATTCGTGTGGAATTTCCGGCATGATTTGCCCTATTCGCAAGTCACCCCATTAGGTAACCACGGTCCTTCGGATATTACATTGGTCTTTCAAGAAAACGAAGGTGATCGCTGGTTACATATGCCGGGGCGTCCTGATTTTATCAGCCACCGCGATTTATCCTGGACGGCTGCAGGCTGGATTCATTCGACTTCAGCTCCGGTTGAAGTGGGAGACCAGCATAGGCTCTATTTCTGCGGGCGTAACTATGAGCATTATGGATTCCGCGAGCCTGGTGGTAAACGCTTGGAGCAGTGGAGTCAGTGGCTTCAGGAAAACGGTATGTGGGCAATGACTTTCGCCCATTGGCCCAAATATCGTTTATTCGGATTTGAAGCACCGCGCGACGCCAGCTTTAACATTGAACTTCGAGACGTGCACGAACCTTTTGAAGTGCGCCTGAATTACAGAACGCGTAAAGGCGGCAGGGTATATGCTTCTATCCACGGCGATCAACGCTACCATGTGCAGAACTGTAAGAGCCTTGCAGGGAATCAACTTAATGCTCCTTTAACCTGGGAAAATGGCAGCGTTATTTATCCGTCAAAGAGCGGGAAAGTGCTTTTAACTCTTCATTTGGAAATGGCGGCAGTTTATGCGTATGAAGTAGTGAAAGCCGTATAGGCGGAATAGAGTGCCTAATTCAAGTAATGCAGGAAGCAATCGACTTGGTGCCATTTTGTAGCGCAGGGTCACTCTGCAGCATTTCGGCGTGATTGTTGCCGTTTTGCCGGCTGTTCATCTGGCGCAACTGACGAAGCTGCTGGTTCATGGCATTTCGCATCACGATGATATCGGAGCCGTTGATGATCCAGTTCATTCCGGCATCGAAGTAGCGTTGCAAAATGGCCTCGGGAAGGCTGAGAAGTTGATAATGCAACCCCACGCCGACATTACAGCGGCGGCTGCGGCGGATGACGTCTTCAACCGTATCCACAAAATCCGGGTGATGATACTCGGTGGGGATGCCCATCGAAGTGGTGATATCATGTGGCCCTAAAAATACGCCGTCGGCCTGAGAGGCTTCGATGAGTTCCTCCAGCCGGTTGATGGCAGGAACGCTTTCGATGCCGATGATAAGATAGCGATCGTTATTGAACTCCCTCAGGAACTTTTGTGTCTTGAGGGACAGGGTATCTTTATCAATGAGTGCATCTTTGAGAAGTTGCCCTTTCAAGGGGCGATATTTCACGGCACCGGCCATGGCGCGGGCATCTTCAATGCTTTCGAGGTAGGGCACTACGATGCCTTCAGCACCGGCGTCGAGGGCGCTGCCCACAGCAGCGGCATCGGGCCAGGGCACGCGCACGATGGGCGAGATGCCTTTGGCAGCGTAAAGTTGGCACATTATGCTGACTTCGGTGCGGTCGAGCGGCATGTGCTCAGTGCAGAAAAAGGCGAAATCCAGCTCTGTTTCGGTGGCCAGTGCTGCCGCGACCGGGTTCATCAGGCTTGCTACGTGCGTGCCATAAACTCGTTCGCCCTGGTGCAATCGTTCTTTGATTTGTGTTCCGTTCATGTTTTCCTCGCGTAGTGGGTAGGATTATTGAGACTTGTCATCTGCCGGGCACAACCGGACAGGAATGGTGTAGCCCTGGGGAACGGGAATTTTTCCCTGAATCAAGCTCTGGAGCATTGTGCCGATAATTTTCCCCTGTTCAAGCGCGTCGATTGTTGGAACGATACTGGTGTATTTCGAGGTGTTGACCTGTTGGGTATTACCGCAAAGGGCAATATCGACTTTGTGCAACAGGCCTAATTCTCGGACCATTTCATAAACACAGTCGGCCTGGAATTCGGTGCGACAAATAAAACCGGTGGAGGCATCGGAGTTTTGGGTGAGCGTATTGCGCACCAATTCGGTAATGGCGGAGTATTCGGCTGGTGTGCTGCGCACTTGCAAGGCATCGGCGGCCAGCCCGGCCTGGCCCAGTGCCTGACTCACGCCATCGTGTAACAGGTGTTCACCGATCGACCAGACATCGCGCATAATGGTGACCAAACGGCGATGTCCACGTTGCAACAACCACTGCGCCAGAAGCAAACCAATCTGTTTCTGGTCGTAGGTGAACCAGCAAAGATTAGTGAGGTCTGTCTCGACGCTGCCGGCGACAACTGTGGGGATACCCGATTGGTTGAAATAAGTGCGCATGGCGCGTGACGAAAGCAGCAAAACAACCCCTGAAAGGTTATTGGCGGTTTCGGCTTGCTCCACAATCTCTCGTGTGTAGGCTACGTTCTGGTTAGGAATGAAGTTGAATTGAACCGATATCCCTGGAAAGACCGAACGCATCCCTTGGATGTGTATCCAGTGATCTTCCTGAGCGTTACGCTCGCTAATACATTCTTCTGGGATAAAGAAATGCACGACGGAAGGTGCCCCTTGACGTGTCTCGAGAGTTTCGCCGATGAATGTTCCGGCTTTAGGGCGGCGATCGAGAATTTTGCGTTTGGCGAGTAGGGCCATGGCACGCTGCACCGTCATGACGCTTTCGCCCAGCAACCGGCTGCCTTCTTCGGCACTTAAATAGCGGTCGCCCGGTTGGAGTTCGCTGGCGCGGATATGCCGCTCCAGTTTTTCAGCGACATCCTGCACACGCCCCGAAGCGTTTTGGGTGTTATTTTCAACAATCGCAGTGGACATAGCCATTATCTTAACATCAAGGTGAAATAAATTGCAATATATAATGAAATAAAAAGATATTTTTCGCGAAAGAATATCGAAAAGTAATAGGACAGCGTTGTGAATTCCAGCTTAAAAGGAAAAGTAAACTCGTTTTTTTAAAAAAATAAAAAGAAATTATTGAAATATATTGACATAATTTTTTATGAGTGTTAGCATCAAGGATAGGTCAAGCGCTGGTATCGAGCGCGCGTCGTTCCAAATTCAGCCGTCTTAGGAGAATTCCGATGAAAGCGAGGACAGAATTTGTAAATAGGCGAAAATCCCCCCTACTCATAAGCCCGTGCGAGAAATTAAGCCGACATCGAGGCTTTACGTTGATAGAGTTGCTTGTCGTAATTGCGATCATATCTATCCTTGCGGCGATTTTATTTCCGGTTTTCGCTCGGGCGCGCGAAAATGCCAGACGTGCAAGTTGTATTTCCAATGTCAAGCAGATTGGCTTGGGAATGTTGCAATATACGCAAGATTTCGATGAAATGCTGCCACGCATCAGCATTTGTGGCGGCCCGATGCTGGAAAGCGGCATCGCCTCCCCGGCGAGTACGGCTTCGGCTTGCCTTGAACCCGGCCAGCGGCTGCATCTATGGATGCACGTGATCTATCCCTACGTGAAAAATGCGGGTGTCTTCAATTGTCCCAGTGGCATCGATAGCGCCTACTCAGACACTTTCGACGGCAGTTATATGCAGATGATCAACTACGGTTACAACTTCTATTTGGGTATGGACGCCAATGGCTTGTTAAATGGCCGGAGCTTAGCTTCGGTGCCGTGGGCTTCGCGCACCCCGATGGTCGCTGAAAGCTCCAACTATCGCACTGACCCCGACCCCAAGTGCATTCCCGGCCATACCGTGACGACTTTTCCTGAATTGGATTGGTGTACGACGAGCGGGGCGAATTCGGGTGATGCACCGTTGGGGCGGCATTTCAATCGCACCAATTTGGTTTATGTCGATGGTCACGCCAAGTCGGTTTTGCGCAATGATATCGTGACCCTCAATATCTATTCCGGTAGTGCCAGTTCGCCGATAAAGAACGATCCGGTCTGGCAGATGTGGAATCCCAACTTCCAATATTAACTTGATTTTGTCGTAAACCTTCCGCTAAGAGGAGAAACATGAAATTATTCGTTCCACCGTTGAAGCCCTGGTGTAGGGCAGTGTTGACGATTGCTGTTTGTGGCGGTATCGTGGCATTTAACCAGAATTTCAAAGTGGCAGCCCGAGCCGATACTTCGCCCAGCGATCCTTCCCTGGTTATCCATTACGATTTCACTCAAAACCCTGGCAATGTGGTGAAGGATTTGAGCGGCCACGGCAATGACGGAAAAATAGCGCAGGCCAAATGGCTCCCGGAAGTGGAAGGGCGTCGCGGTGTTTTACGATTCGACGGCAACACTTCAACAATCGATTGCGGCAAGAACGAGTCCACCTCTTTTAACGGTGATGCCACGTTTTCGCTGTGGCTACGGCTCAATGCACCGATCACGAATCGCGATTCATTCATTTTTGGTGAAAATCCGTATCAGCAGATGATGTTCATGATGGCGCAGTATAATTCGCTCTTATTGCGCTACAATAGTGCCGATAGCGACAGTGCGGTTATTCCCGTAACCCGCAGCATCCTCAGCGATAAGTGGTCGCAAATCACTGTGGTCATCGAATATCCCCGGTGCCGCTTCTACAGCAACGGCAAGCTGATTCACGACGCCTATATGCCGATGCCGGGTATCCAGGAGGCCATCAAGCGGCCCAAGCAACTGGGCGGTGGAAAAAATAACGGGGTGCCATTCGATTTATCGGAATTCAAGTTTTATCGTCGCGCTTTATCGGCCGGTGAGGTAGCAGCCGATTACCAGCGTAATGCCAATCCCACACAAACACCACCCGAACTGGTAGTGGAGCCTAATTGGTATAACGATATTCTTACTGTAAGATTCGTCGGCAAGGGAGAACGATATAAAGCTCGTCGAGTGAGCATTGCTCTTCGTTCGGCTAAGGGGACGGAGTTATTACCGGCACAATCCTTGGTTCTCTCCGATGTTTCTAAAAATGCGTCACAGCGGTACGCGGCCTCTGCGACATTCCCCTTGAAGAGCCTGAATGGACAAAAATTCAAGGCGGTTGCCCAAATAGAAGACAGTAAGACCATAGTCGAACGGGATGTTGCGGCCATCAAACCAGCCTGGATTCGCAATCAGGATGGAATATCGTCAAAAGTGCTGGCATCGTGGACGCCGGTTCGGGCAAGTAGAAGTGACGGTACTATAAAAGTCGGTGTGTGGGGGAGAGACTATACCTTCGATCACTCTGCGGTAATGAAGCAGGTTCGCACTAAAGGCACCGATTTTCTCAGCAGCGCGGTCACGTTAAACGGTCGCGTCGACGGCAGGGAGATCGGCTGGAAACAAACTCGCGTCGAACTCAACGATGCGACGGCGCGCGCCGCCGATATTACCGGGCAAGGGCGTGACGGCGGATTGAGTTATCGCATCAATTCCACGACCGAATATGACGGCTACACTATTTTCGATTGTGAAGTGAAAGCCGAACAGGCAGTCAATCTGGAGCAACTCAAAGTCGATATTCCAATTAAAAGCGCTAACGCCACATTGGCTTACAGCGACCGTGGCCTTCCTAAACAGGGAGTTATTCATATCTCTGAAACGTATGCCGGTGAGGTGAAGCAAGATCTGTCCTTCCTGTTTAGCCAGGTATGGATTGGTAACCGCGACGTGGGGCTATATTGGCAGTCGGAATCGGATGAGCATTGGTATAACGCCGACAAGCAAAAGGCGATTCAGATATTGCCACGTGGCGGAACCACGTTCCTGCGCGCCAATTTTGTGGATACACCCACGCAACTGCAAGCCGGACAAACACTGCGTTATAAATTCGCGCTGCAAGCCACACCCATTAAGCCGATGCTGCGCGATGCCTGGGACTTGCGGATTATGCGCAGCGGCCCCTATGGCAACGATTTGCACTATCCCGAGTGGAAAACTGAGGGTAAGCCTACTTTGCAAACCCTGGCCGATTACGGTGTGCGCCGTCTTTTCATCAATGTCAACGAAACCTGGCCGTGGCCAATGCCCGAGCGCAAGCAGTTCACCGAGCCGCTGCATAAGCTGATTAAGAGTGTGCATGGGCATGGTTTGAAAGCGCACCCTTACTTGATGCATATTCGTTTTCCGGTCACGGTGCCCGAATACGATATCTACGGCGCACAGATGAGCCAGTCGCCGACCAAGCCCTACGTGCAACCTGGCTCACCGATGAATACCATTCCCAACCCGCGCCCAGGCCCGCTTTCGGTGGAATTCGGTGCCGATTCACAGGGTGCCGTGATCTACTGCCCGAAAAGCGCGGCGGCGCAAGATGCCTATATGCACAGCCTGGCTCAGCGCTTGAAGCTGTTCAATGACGATGGGGTTTATCTCGACGGCACCGGACAAATTATGCCGTGTACTAATCCGTTGCATGGTTGTGGCTATCGCGACCGGGATGGAAAGATGCATCCGACATATCCGGTATTTGCGGCCCGGGAATTAAACCGACGGATTTACACTATCGTGAAAGAGCACGATCCTGATGCCGTGGTCGATTTGCACTCCTGGTTCCACAACCCGGCCCAGGCGGCGTATGCCGATATTATCTGGACGGGTGAGCAGTGGCACCATCTTCGGCTGACCGGTGCGCCCAATGACTATATCACCGCTCAAATGCCTTTGGATATGTTCCAGGCCATGTTCACGGGACGCCAGACGGGCACTCCGGTTGAGATGTTATCCTATCGCCTGGGTTCGACCATGAAGGTGAACGCGACTTCACTTTTGCATGACGTGCCGGTGCGCTTGAACCAAAGTGGCAGAGGTTTGGAAACGTTGTTGGATGGCAGTGATAAAGTGGAGAAGAATTACTTTAAACTCTTAACCACGTTGTGGAAAGTCCGCGAACAGTTCGACATCGATAAAGCGCAAAAGCATTTTTATTGGGACAATAAGGATTACGTTCAGGTATTGGGAGATAAGTCCTATTCGACGCTGTTCCACAACCCCAATACCGGCGTTTTGGCTTATGTGACCAATTTATCACCCGGCAAACAGGATGTGACCTTGCGTTTCAATTTGCAGAAATTGGGCTTGGCCGGGCGTAAACTCACGATTACCAATGCACTGACCGGTCAATCTTTGATAATCAATGAAGCAGGCGAAGTGACTCTGCCGCTTAATACGGAAGAATGGGCTTATCTCTGGCTGAAACCATGAAAATAGAACTTCAGACAATTCATAACGGCTACGATCGCAAGACTGGTTGGGTGCATGCTCGCCCGGGATTTATCCCGGGCGAGCCAGGCACCGGTGTGGTTACGACACAAAAGTTACGTTTGACCGGTGACGACGTTTTTTACGAGATCAATTCCCTTCATTCCACCGATGGTGGCCATACCTGGAGTGAACCGGCACCACAGTCAACATTGGCGAGGCGTAAAGTCGAAGATGAAATCGAAGAAGGCGTCTGCGACTTCTGGCCGACATGGCATGCTGCAAGCGGCAAGTTATTAGGCACGGGCCATACAGTGCGCTACATTGACGATTCCCAGCAAAAGCCGCCGCGCCCGCGCAATACGGCCTATAGTGTTTACGATCCCCAAAACCATCGTTGGGCGGAATGGAAAAAGTTGGAGATTCCCGGCAACCCCTATCCGTTAGGTGAAGGTGCGGGGTGCACACAGCGCTATGATTTGGCAGATGGCACGATTCTGTTACCAATCTATTTCAACAAAAGCATCGTGCCCGGCCAGCTTTTTCAATCGCACTACGCCGTTACCGTTTTGCGTTGCTCCTTCGATGGTGAAACGCTCCAGTACTTGGAGAGTGGCGACGAATTGACGGTACCGGTATTGCGTGGGCTTGTTGAACCGTCGCTGGCCTATGCTGCAGGGCGTTATTTCCTGACTTTGCGCAACGATGAAGCCGCTTACATTTCGACCAGTGAAGACGGCTTGCATTACACCGAGCCGCGCAAATGGACCTTCGACGACGGCAGCGATTTAGGGAATTACAACACCCAGCAACACTGGCTCACACATGGCGATGACCTCTATCTCATCTACACACGGCGTGGAGCCAACAACGACCATATCGTGCGGCATCGCGCACCGCTGTTCATCGCGCAAATTGATAAGGAACGGCTGTGTGTATTGCGTGAGAGCGAACAGATTCTGATTCCTCAACGTGGTGCCCGCCTGGGTAATTTCGGCGTGGCGCGGGTGAGTGATAATGAAAGTTGGGTCGTCGATACGGAGTGGATGCAGGGTTCTGCCGCGAACCCCTTCGATCCGACTTATTGCGAAAAATGGGGCAGCGATAACAGCATCTTTTTGGCGAAGGTTACATTCTAAATTCCGGTCGAACGCGGCTCCGCTTTACTTTCTTCGAACTTCCCGGTAATTTGTTATGGGATGAGTATAAGTTTGAGAACGGTGCGGGCGACCCGCTATGTCACGCCGCTGCGTGAAGGCGGGTCGATGCCCGCGATTGTGGAGGCGGATGATGATGGGACCTATGTCCTGAAATTCCGTGGGGCAGGGCAGGGACAACGGGCGCTGATCGCCGAACTTGTTGTCGGTGAAATTGGCCGGGTGTTGGGCCTCAAGGTCCCCGAATTGGTTTTTATTGACCTCGATCCGGTATTGGGACGCGCCGAGCCAGATTCGGAGATTCGCCATCTCCTCAAGACCAGCGCCGGTTTGAACCTGGCGCTGGATTACTTGCCGGGTTCGATCACTTACGATCCACTCATCACCCGACCGGTTGATAAGAACCCGAGTCTGGCCTCGAAAACCGTCTGGCTGGATGCGTTTTGCACCAATGTCGACCGCACCCCGCGTAATACCAATCTCCTCATCTGGCATCGCGAGTTGTGGCTCATCGACCACGGTGCGGCGCTCTATTTCCATCATTCGTGGGACAATTATCTTGAACGCAGCCGTGACTCATTTAAGGCGATTAAAGATCATGTGCTGCTGCCATTGGCGAGCGAACTGGAGCAGGTCGATGCGGAATCGGCGGCGATATTAACACCGGCATTACTGGAAGAGATTGTCGGGCTTATTCCTGACCAGTGGCTGGGCGATGTGCCCGAGTTTGCCGATGTGGCCGAGCATCGGGGGGCTTATCTGGCGTATTTGCAAGCGCGATTGGAAGCGCCTCGTGCGTTTGCGAAGGAGGCTCAAGATGCAAGAATGCACCTTTGAATACTCCATTATTCGCGTTGTGCCGCGTGTGGAACGGGAAGAATTCATGAACGTAGGTGTGCTGGTGTCATGTCCGTTTCAGGATTATCTGGAGGCGCGAGTCGAACTGAGTCGCGTGCGCCTGGCGGCATTTGCCCCTGATGCCGATTTTGAAGAGATCGACGAATATCTGCGAGTGATTCCGCGGATTTGTGCCGGTGGCGATGAGGCCGGACCTATCGGCCAATTACCGCAGCGGGCACGGTTTCACTGGCTGGTGGCACCGCGCAGCACTATCATCCAGCTTTCGCCGGTGCATTCGGGATTGTGCAGCACGCCTGCAAATGCACTCGAAGCTCTGTTCGAAAAAATGGTAGCCTTGCCGAATACGATAATAAATAGGTAACATGACAGTATCCTGCCGCTAACTCAGGGATAAGGACGCACTTTAAATCGGTTATAATGAATTACATTGGTTGAACCGGTTAACTAACTATGTCCGAATCTCAAATTCCTTCTCCGACACCTCCTTTTGTGAAGAGTGGTTCACTGGCAGACGTGGCGCGAGCGGCGGGCGTCACCAAAGCTGCGGCTTCGTTTGCCTTTTCCGGCAAACGGAAAATTTCGGCAGCGACGCGAGAACGCATTTTTCAGGCGGCCCGCGAGCTGAATTATCATCCCAATCCTCATGCGCAACGCCTTTCGGCGGGTAGTGCGCAGAATATGATCGGGCTTTTCTCGCTCAACCTCAACAACGTTTCCTGGCAGGCAATGTCGCAGTTGCATCATGTACTGGCGGCGCGCGGCTACGAAGCACCTCTGTACACCTACGGATACTCGCTGCGGAAATCACCGGAATATCAGGCTTTGCTTCGTTCCCTGTGCCGCCAGCAGCCCGAGGGTATTATTTGCAACACTTTCGAACTCCCGGCATCGGCCGCCGGGGAGTTGGAGGCCTATCAACAAAACGGTGGGTTGTTGGTGTGCATGGGTTCGCCTATGGACGTGGCTTGTGACCAGGTTTTGTTCGACCGCGAGGCCAACACCTATCTGGCTGCTCAGCATCTTTTGCAAGCCGGGCACCGTGAAATTGGGCTATGCACCTTCGATGCCGGTGATTTTACCAGTGCCCGCACCCAGGGTTTCAATCGTGCTTTAAGCGAGGTGGGGATTACACCTCGTCAAGATTGGCTTTTCGAGGCGGGTATCAACGAAGAAGGCGGAGCCTGGTTGGCCGAGCGTTTTCTGGCCCAGAAAGAGCGTCCCACCGCAATTTGCATCGTGAACGACGTTCAGGCATCGGCTTTCATCAATGAAGTGATGCGGGCCGGCCTGAAAGTTCCCGAAGATATTTCAGTGGTCGCACTCGATGGTTTGCCGGCATCGCTCTATGGTGCCGTGCGTATTACAACCGTAACCCAGCCGTGGGAAGCGATGGTCGAGAACGCCGTGAACTTCCTTTTGGAACGTTTGAACAAAACCTATCAAGGTGAGCCTCGCAAACAGGTGTTTAGCGGTGAGGTTATTGCGCGCGAAAGTGTGCGTAAGTTCATTTAATCTCCAGAATACGAAAAAAATGTTTAAAGCGCATCGTAACGGGGTATAATGTAGATAAGACTTTACCGATTAAGTTATGTTTTGTGCTTGACAAGACTTAACCGTGTAAGTCAATTGGTCGATCGAATGACAAATGAGGCTAAGGTCAATTGATATGAAAACACAAGTTACGAATTATAATTCACGACAGACCGCGTTTACGCTTATAGAGTTGCTTGTTGTTATTGCTATTATAGCTATCCTTGCGGCAATTCTGTTCCCGGTTTTTGCACGTGCGCGTGAAAATGCAAGGCGGACGAGTTGTCTGAGCAATATGAAACAGATCGGCTTGGGAATGATGCAATATGTGCAAGATTACGACGGTAAATATTTTGCGCGTTATTTCGGTGGCCCGAATGCAGGCGATTTACCATCCAGTGGCGTAACAACATACAAGACGTGGTTGCCTACAACATCAGACGATACCTGGTTGTTAGGGCCGTATGTGAAAAGTCGGGAGCTTTTTGTTTGTCCGAGTTATACAGCAGGATCTACTGTTCGTTATGGTTATGCTTATAACCTGATTGCCGGAGTGCCTTGGGTGCTGGTTGCACCGGTTGGAACGATACAGGTGCTTTCTGAATCTCTTGTTCAGGAACCTTCGCGAATGGTAGCATTTATTGATTCCAGCTTTGCGGCGAATGCTTATCCAGCCAATAGCAGCAATTGGGCTGTCAGCTATTGTGGTGTCTATAATACTTCCAGCACGCCTTGCCCGGCAAATCAAGCTTTGATGGGCCGCCACTTTGGCGGACAAAATGCCGTCTACATGGACGGACATGCCAAGTGGAATAAAGTCAGTCATTTTCGTAACGGCGGACAAAACTACCCGGTGTGGCAAGGTTGGCAGTAAATTTGAACTTAAAAATAAAAATTCCGATTCTCCCATTACTAATGCTATCATTAGTAGTGGGAGCGTTTTTGTTTGTCGGACAACATATGGCGATGGCACAAGAAGCAGTAGTATCTAAACTCGAGTTTAACCGGGTAAACTTGTCCTCCTGGATTTTTCGTGGGCAAGGTAAAGCCGAACCTGATGAAAACTTTCGTTTAACGCAAGCTTCAGATGGAACCCCAGCGTTGGAATTCGCTGTTAAAGAGGATTCACCGGAGTATCTACAGCGTTCTATCACAGCCGAAAACCGGCATCTGCCGGTACAGCCTGGCTACTACCGGTTGCGTTTTCGCCTCCGCACCGATTTAAGCAGTGGTTTCGCCTATCCGCAAATTTTCGCGCAACAAATCAATGGGCGTCATATTGATATCGTCGCTCCCGAAACCGTGGCTGGTTTGCGTATCAGCGGCGAAACGCCGTGGCGTGAATATTCATTGATATTTCAAATGCCCGCCGATATCACGGTTGCTTCACTGAACTTGAAAGTCGATAATGGTATCGGGGCTGCCACATTCGCCGACTTGCGGTTGGAAAAACTCAGTGACGAAACTGGTAGCAAACTCCTGGGGCAGGGCAGTGAACTCAAAGTTGATGGTAGCACGGACACGCTGTTTTATCGCGATGATATGGACGGCGA
>DAITOV010000046.1:0-21049 GCA_036833945.1 Abditibacteriia bacterium | reverse complement strand
GAATTCTGTTTCCCATTACTCGACTGTAGGACGTTACTTTTCAGGATTGGTATTAAATATCCAAAGCGGAATCGGGAATGCTCGATTCCGCTTTTCCCTTGCCGGTTGCACCTGGCCATATCGCTTGAATATAAACTAAGCGCCATGCCCTCCGCGCCCAAAATTCGCAAGGAACTGCTCCATATTCTGGAGAGTAGCATTTTGCCGATGCTACGTCAGGAGGAGATTCTGCACGTGTTGGCAGCCCCGCCGTTCGATTTGTCGCAAGTGCACCCCCGCATATTACAACGCGAACTTTTGCCCGATAACGATGCCGGACCGCTGCAAGTACTACGAAACTGGTGGGATGAAGGGCTGGTTGCCACGCGCGGTATCAACTTTTCTTTCTGTTATGCCGGTGCCATGCACAAGAAAGTAGGTGTCTCGCAAAGTGTGGGACAGGAAATGGTGCGGCAAGGGCTGCCTCAACCAGCCGGTATTACTCTCATTGAAGTGCCCTCGCCTTCAATCGTGGTTTCCGGCTCTTTCATCGCCCACGAAGCCAATACCGACCAGCCGATGTTCGCCCAGGATATTGCTTCGACATTAAGCTTGATCATTGAACGCGACGAAATCTATGTTTTTCATAGTTCCCATAGTCCGCAAGGTTCTACAGGTTCGCACCTCCTCTCCGTTCAAGATTCAATCTGCAGCCAGCTCTGGCAACTCTACTACGAAGCCCTCTGCCGCCAGGCCGATTGCAGCAGCACGCTGGCTATTCTCCAGGCGGCGTTCCTGCAACTGGAATATCAGCTCAAGCATAGCCCGCCGCGCCTGAGCAACAGTTGCTGGGTCGATTTAAGTGAATATATGAAGCCCACGCCTCTCGATACTCCTGCCAAGCACCAAACCCTTTGCCTGGAGGTTATCGATTACATCTACAACCATTTGCATCTGCCGCTTTCGACGGAAAAACTTGCCGAACGCTTCGGGGTCTCGGTTTTTCATCTCAACCGGGTTTTTCGCGCGCAGTATGATACCACGGTGATGAATTTCGTCACCGATTTGCGCCTGAGAACCGCCAAGATTATTCTGACTAACCCTCGCGACCCCATTCAGGTGAAGGAAATCGCCCAACTTGTCGGCTTTTCGAGCCTCACCAACTTCTGCACCGTGTTTCGCAACCACACCGGCCTCACGCCCATCCAATATCGTAAAACTCACAAAAGATAATTCTCTTGTCGAGAGTAGAACCGTTTTGCTTTACATGATTTGAATTTTCTCGATAAACAAGAAGATTTTTTCGATTTGCCGTCGGGTTCAAGAGCGAGGATATAATTCAAAATATTGAGAAAATACCTTATTTTATACGCCAGATTGAGTTTTTTGCAGGCACAACAGGTTTAATCCCTGAAAATATGGGGAATACTTCCTTTACGTTTTCGACTATACCTATCGAGGAGACCCTGAATGCAACCCACAGCATATAAATCGCACCGAGGCTTTACACTTATCGAACTTTTGGTCGTCATAGCTATTATCGCCATCCTCGCCGCCATTCTATTTCCTGTCTTCGCCCGCGCTCGTGAAAATGCCCGCCGCACCAGTTGCCTGAGCAACCTCAAGCAAATTGGCCTGGGCATTATGCAATATACCCAGGATTATGACGAGCGCTACCCCATGAACTATTGGTGGGCCAGCCCCGGCGATGCCGCTACCGGCGTCACTTGTTCGGCAGCGGGCCTCACCGGCACTCCGTGCAGTAAATATACAGTGAATCCCGGTAACTTCGGCGCCTTCGTGACCTGGATGGATCTGATTCACCCCTACATTAAAAGTATTCAGGTCTTCGATTGCCCGTCCGCGACTAATCCAGAAGGCGGTTCTCATCCCTCCTATGGCTTCAATGCCGCGTTTTCTTCCACCAACTACGCCAGCAGCTTCAACTATCTGGACGTTCCCGTCGAACGCCGCAGCTTTGCCCTTACCGAAGTAACGCGCCCGGCGGAAGTGTTCATGATTGTCGATGGAGAAACGCAATACAATATCAACACCACCCCACTGGGTGTGCGCAACACCATCAATTCGGCTCCCACCGATATTCGCTACAAAACCGTGCGCTTGCACCTGGAAGGCATGAACACCATGTATGCCGACGGCCACGCCAAATGGCACTCCACACAGCGCATTAAGAGTGGCATCACACCCACATCCGAGGATGCCTGCCGCCCGACCATTCCCGGTTGGGTTTCACCCTACTGCTCAAAAGACTGGAATCCCTTCGTCCCGTAACACTCCTTAATGCATTCCTATAGCCTATTACCCTTCCCTATTACTATGAAGAAATTGTCTCGCTATCGTTCAACCGCTCTTTTATCAAGCCTTTTCGTCCTCACCGCAGCCGGTGTCCTTCCGGTCAACGCTCAGCAGTGGAATGCCGTTATCTTACCTGCTTCGGTCAACCAGGATCGCACTATTAAGCTGGTGGGCGAGCAAACTCAACTCATCACCTTTACGCTACAAGCCGATAAAGCCGTCATCGATCGCGGCCCGACGCAAAAAATTGTACTGGAGTTCGACGTGCCTACCGGGTTCGATATCGTTCATCAGCAGGGCTATTTCAGGCTCACCGAAATCGAGCGTAAAACCGTCGATCGCCGCACCGTGATTCGCTATAACGCCGAAGTAGACAACGGCCACATCATGGGAACGCCGGGAGCGCGTATCAGTACCGAATGGCAGATCCACAGCTTTTTCGTGGCCGCGCCCCAAAACATAACTGCGGGCCAGAATTATTTGCGCGTCAACGTCATCGACGGCACCACGCCGCAGAGTTTCGATTGGCCATTGCAAGTCGAAACACTGACCCCGCCCAAGCAACGTGCCAAACGCACCACGCTCGGCCTGTGGTCCTACAGCCTCCAACGTGCCGTGAATGAGGCTTCGAGCCAGGGCATCGCTAAATTCCTACACGATTCAGGTATCAATTTCGTGCAAGCAGCAGGAGACCCTCTCTATCGCAAAGCGCTGCAAAGCCGTAACGTCTTGAGTGGTGGTGATACCCACCACGACTACTTCACCGACACCAAGCGCCCCATGGTCGATGCCGGAGGAAACTTATATCCCCACGGCTTCCCTGATGCACAAGGTATTCTCGACCTGCCCGAAGGCGCGGAAATTCCCGGCGCGCAGATACTGGTTAAACACGCCCAGGAAGGCGACGGCATTGCCACCTACGACTATGAACCCAAGGGCACGATCGGCTTTAGTGCCGCTTCCATCAAAGTATTCAAAGAGAAATATGGTGTTAACGATACCGACTTCAAAACATTCCAGGAATATGTCGCGAAGAACGGCCTGCAGACGCACCTCAGCACCGATCCGCTGATTTCCAAGCTGTGGAGGCAATGGACCGAACTTTCTTCCTACCAGACCAGCAACTATGTGCGCCGCCTCAACCTGGCAGCCAAAGCCAAGGCACCGAACATTAAAATCGCCATCACCCCTTCGCTCAGCTACGGGCATGGCACCGCGAGCAGCATTGCATTAGGCACCGATAACGCAGCGATGGCGCAATATGCCGATATCATCATGCCGCAAATCTATTGCGGCTACGGCGGTGCTGCCGCCAAGCTGGCCATGCGCATCACGGCAGGCTGGCGCGGCGAAATCACCAAGCAAAATGCCAAAACCCAACTCTGGCCGCTACTCCTGGTGCGCTATGCCGGAGCCACACCATTCAACTCGGCTCAACGACTCTACCAGCAGTCGATAGGCTCGATGGCCAACGGGGCCGATGGCATCACGTTTTACTACCCGTCTAATATGGACGCGCCTTACTGGAGCATGGTCGCCAGGCTCAATGAAGACCTCGGCAAATATGAAGATTTCTACCACGATGGCAAGCGAGTGGACGAGCGCTTCAAACTCAACCAGTTGCCGCGCGGTAATACGGAAGTCAACATGTATCCCGGCTATCCCGAACCGGTGGAAAACCCCGGTTGGTCGTTTACCGCACACGAGTTAGGCAACAAGGTATTGCTGACCCTCATCAACCTCGAAGAAGCCAACGATTTGGTGTTTGGCATCGACGTGGGCGATGTGAAGTATGTTTCAGGCGAGAACGTCGAAGCCATCAGCGGCAAACTGTCGAATATTCTTGAAGAACAAATCGTGCCTCTTACCGGTGTTAATCAATGGTTGGTGGGGCCAGGGCAGGTGGGGTTTATCGTGTTAGAGAAGAACTAATATTTTACTCACCTGTTGCACCTTCCAAGCGGAATCGGGACTTCTCGATTCCGCTTTTTGTTGTTCGCTGCATATAAACTGTAAGATATGCCCTCCGCGCCTAAAATTCGCAAGGAAATACTCTCTATCCTGGAAAACAGCATCCTACCGGCATTGCGCCAGGAAAAAGTTTTGCAGGTGCTGGCCGCACCGCCCTTCAACCTCTCACAGGTCGATCCCCAGGTGATTCGGGAAGAGTTTTTGTCCGACAACGACGAAGGCCCGCTCCAGGTGCTGCGCCACTGGCCCGAAGAAGGCTTAGTGGCGGCGCGCGGTATCAACTTCTCGTTTTGCTATGCGGGAGAAATGCATAAAAAAATTGGCGTGACGCAAAAGGTGGGCGAAGAACTCTTGCGCCAGGGGCAACTCCGCCCGGCTGGAATCACACTCATTAAACTCCCCTCACCCTCAATTATAGTCGCCAGCCCTTATACCGCCCGGGAAGCCCATACCAACCAATCGCCGTTGGACCAAGATACTGCTTCCACCCTAACCATTAATTGCGAGCGGGAGGATATTTACGTCTACCATAGCGACCGCAGCCCGCTACTCTCGACAGGTTCGCATCTCCTGAGCATTCAAGATTCTATTCTGCATCAACTCTTAAAACTCTATTACGAAGCTCTCACCCAACAAACCGATGCGGCCGGCACACAGGCTATCCTGCATGCAGCATACATGCGCCTGCATTATCAGCTCGACCAACACCGTCCCGTCGTGAGTAATAGCAGTTGGCTCGACCCCATGCAGGAGATGGAGATAAAGCTGACCGATACCCAGTCGAAGCATCAGGCACTGTGCCGCGATGTCATCGACTACATCCACAATCACCTGCACACCCCGCTCTCCATCGAATCGCTGGCAACGCATTTCAATATTTCGGCGTTTCACCTCAACCGCGTCTTTCGCGCCGTGCAAGATACCACCGTCATGCACTATGTCACGGAACTACGCATCAAAGCCGCCAAGCGTATCCTGGCCCAGGACGATGAGCAGATCAAAGAAATTGCCCAACTCGTGGGCTTTGCCAGTGTCACCAGTTTCTGCACGGTTTTTCGCCGCCACACCGGCCTGACACCCAACCAATATCGCAAAAAACACAAGAAATGATTACCAGAAAAATCATTTGCCCCATTATGTGCATTCCATGCATTTTTTGGCACAAAGAATAGGTTTAGAATATACCGGGATGGGGCATCCTATACGCATTCATTTCATCTGGAAATCATACCAAGCCAAAAAGGAAACCCAACATGCGTAAAACAACCCCTCTCAAACAAGGATTCACCCTCATAGAGCTTCTTGTCGTTATAGCTATTATAGCTATACTTGCAGCGATTCTCTTTCCGGTTTTTGCGCGCGCTCGCGAAAATGCCCGCCGTTCCAGTTGCCAGAGTAATCTCAAGCAGTTGGCTTTGGGAGCTATGCAATATACCAAGGACTATGACGAAAAGTTCCTCCCCTATACCCTGCCCTACGGCAACATGAGCGGCGGTTGGTCGATTCTGGTCCAGCCGTATCTCAAAAGCACCCAACTTTTACAGTGCCCCAGCGAATCGGGCGCTCCAAACACCACCGATCCCGGCCTGAGAAACTACACCGATTACGCCATCAATCTGGCCTTGAGCTACGACCGGGTACGGAGTCTGGCCGAAGTGGAGAACACGACGCGCGTCGTCTATTTAGTCGACGAGCCGGAGGCGGACAATAATGAATCGGCTTCCCATCATTGGTCGACCGGTCGTGGCAACAGCGATATCACCGGCTGCGCTGCCGGAGCCTTAGCTACTTTCCGTGCTCCCACCGGCCCCGGAGCCGAAATCCACTTGAATGGCCAGAACTACGCCTTCGCCGATGGCCACGTCAAATGGTACAAGGCCGCCGGCAAAACCCAGAGCGCTCAGGTCTACAATCTCTGCACGACCGACGCCAACACCCCGGCTTCAACAAATTCACCGACCTTTAACCCAACGCCCTGACTCTTCCTTTAAAATGACTAACGTCTGCATAAGCAGTTTTTATGCAGGCATTAGTTATTTTTGAAAGAGCCACATCATAATCCCATTGTAAAACCAATGAAGCCTGAATCTTCTCTATCCATGGAAATAAGTCATTGGGAACAAAAAAGAAAAACCAATTAAAATATTGCAAAATTCAAAATATGTGCATTTCATTGAACTATTTGTCCTTGAGTATAGGTTTAGTGAACAATAAGTTTGGGAATAATAAGTACCGACAAACGGCCACCGGGTGGGTGGAGAAAATACGGAGAATAATTATGAATCGAGCAGGTACAGTAAAGATACCGCAGACGAAGAACAAACGAGCTTTTACACTCATAGAGTTATTGGTTGTTATAGCAATCATCGCAATACTCGCCGCTATTTTATTCCCGGTCTTTGCCCGTGCCCGCGAAAATGCCCGCCGCACCAGTTGCCTGAGCAACCTCAAGCAGATTGGCCTGGGCATTATGCAATATACCCAAGACTATGACGAGCGTTACCCGATGAGCTACTGGTGGAGTGGCAGTTCGGCTACCGGTATCGACTGTTCAACCGGCGGTTTCTCCGGCACGCCTTGCAGCAAATACTATACGAATACCGGCGCAGTCGGGGGAGGGGGTAACTGGGTGACCTGGATGGATATCACCTATCCCTATATCAAAAGTAATCAAGTGTTCGATTGCCCGTCGCGCACTAATGTCGAAGGGCCTACCTTGGTGCCGTCCTATGGTTTCAGTGCCGCTTTTTCTTCAAGCGCCTATGCCGTTAACTTTAACAGTGGCGTTGCAATCAGCGGTTATAAGACTTATGCATTAGCTGAAATCAAACGTCCTGCGGAGATTTTCCTGGCACTCGATAGCGAAACACAATATTCAATCAATACGACACCGGCCGGAATTCGCCAATACATCGACGACCCTGCCGGGATTCGCCACCCTACAATCAAACTCCACCTTGAAGGAATCAACGTTCTGTATGCCGACGGGCATTCGAAGTGGAATTCCACCGCGCGCTTAAAAAGTAATATCGGCAATGTCCACGATGGCTGCACTGTGGACTGGGTAAGCGACCAGAATTACTCCAAGCCTCGCTCCTATTGCTCCCGCGATTGGAACCACTATATTGAGTAATGAAGCCCAAGGCACTTTCTCCCTGCAACACGATAACTATAGTTGTCTTAAAGCGAGTGCCGGCTCTTCTTCCAAGAGCCGGCACTTTTTTTAACACCATTTGTTAGGTTTTCCCCAGTAGTTTAATATCTCAACGTACCCAATATCATGAAACGCCTCAAAACCAAAACGCTTCTCCTCTCCTGCCTTGTGGGCACTCTGGCCCTCACTGCCTCTCCGTCCTACGCCCAGCAATGGGACGTGCTGCTGATGCCCGGTTCGGCCAATGCCGACCGCACGCTGCGTTTGCTTGAAGAGCGTACTCAGCACATTATGCTCGGCCTGCAAGCCGACGATTTCGTGCGCAACGCTAAAAATCAGCAAGAGATTACACTCGAATTCGACGTGCCGCACGGTGTCTCGATTATTCATAATTACGGCTATTACAAACTCGACCCCATCAGCACGTATCTGCCTGAAAACGGACGAGGCATCTACACTTACAACGTCACGGTTAAAAACGAACACCTGTTGGGCCATCCCGGCACCCGCATTACCACGGAATGGCTTGTACATAGCCTGTTCGTGGAAACGCCCGCTTCGTTGCCCCTGGGCCAGAACTACATTCGCGTACGCCTGAGCGACGGCCAGCACCAACAAACCTTCGACTGGCCCCTCACCCTGGAGAAATTCACACCGCCGCAACAAAAGGCCAAGCGCACGCCCATTGCCCTGTGGGACTACAATTACACCCGCGCCACCACCCAGCGCGCCGGTGAAGGCATTGCCAAGTTGCTGAGCGATGCCGGTATTACCTTCACCCACAACGCCGCCGACCCCACCTATCGCGCCGCACTCAAGAAATACAACATCACCAATGGCGGCAGCACCCACCACGATTTTTTCTACTGGGGTAAATATAGTGATGAAGAACCCAGCGGCAAGGCAATCACCGGTTTTGCCGACCCTTACAGCATTGCCAACCTCCCCGCCGGAGACGGCATTCCGGGCGTGAAGCATATGCTCGAAATTGCCCGCGAAGGCGACAACATCACGTCTTTCGATTTTGAACCGACCGGTATCAGCGGGTTCCACCCCGCCTCCGTAAAAGCCTTCCGCGAAGAGCACGGCCTCAGCGAAGCTCAATTCAAAACCTTTCGCGATTACATGACAAAACACGGCCTGCAAACCCACGCCGCCACCGACCCTGAAATCGCGCGTATCTGGAAACTCTGGGTGCGGTTCCGCAGCGAGCAAAATACCAAATATCTCCAGCGCATCTACGAAGCCATTAAGGCCCAGGCTCCCGACGTCACCGTGGCTATGACATCCTCGCGTCCTTACGGCCGCGACTCCAAAAGCACCCTGGCGATAGGTGCCGATCACGCCGCAATGTCCAAGTATGTCGATATCACAATGCCCCAGCTCTATCACGGCTATGGTGGAGCTGCCGCCAAACTCGTCATTAACGATGTGGGCGGCTGGCGCAACGAGCTTGATAAAGCGCAGGCCAAAACCAAGCTATGGCCGTTGCTGCTGATTCGCTTCGCCGGTGCCGCGCCCTCCAATTCACCGCAACGCATCTTCCAGCAATCCATCGGCAGCGTGGCCAATGGCGCCGACGGTGTGATGTATTACTTCCCCGACTACATGGATGCTCCTTACTGGAATATGGTGTCCAAACTCACCCAGACCCTGGCCAAATACGAAGATTTCTACCACGCTGGCAAACGAGTCGATGCCGAGTTTGCCCCCAGCCTGTTGCCCCAGGGCAGTACACAGATGCACCTGTGGCCAGGGTATCAGGAAACGATCGAAAACCCGGGTTGGGCTTATTTCGCGCATGAAATGGGTAACAAAGTATTGCTCACCATTCTCAACCTCGAAGAAGCCAACGACCTGGCTTTCGGGGTGAATATCAAAGCCGCCAAATTCGTTTCCAGCGAAAACGTCACCGCACTGAGCGGACCGGTTTCAGCGATCCGCGAAGAACAAATCGTGGCCGTAAGCGGCAACAACGAGTGGCTGATCGGGCCGCAGCAGGTTGGCTTTATCGTGTTGGAGCGCGAGTAATATGAGAACAGATGAAGAACCACGCGCGTAAGCAAGTGGAAGGCTCCGGACTCGTTGCTTTTCCCGGTCCTTCCGGGGCCTCGGCAAGAAGTTGTTGCCCTTCCACTTGCTGACGCGCGTGGTTCTTCAAGCTTGCTAAAATTCGTACATGCACCAGAGAAACTTCAGCCCCCGGCAGATGTTTGCTGAAATTGCCAAACGCCACGTTCCCACCTGCCGTTTTTCCGGCACCGACCACCATTCTTTCCTGCAATGGAAAGAACACACCCTGCCCCAGGTGCTGGCCACACTGGGCGATAACCCCGAAACCTGCCCGCCCAATCCTCGCCTGCTGGCCCAATGGGAGCACGACAGCCTTTTCAAGCAACGCTGGCTGATCGACATCCACCCTTACGCTTCCACCACCTTTCTCATCAACTATCCTGCCGACCCCGCTCTCCTGGATAACCGGCAACTCCCGGCTATTTTGTGTTGGAATGGGCACGATGCACAGGGCAAGGAAAACATCATGGGCAACCACACCCTGCTGGGCTACGGGCACATGATGGCCAAGGCCGGTTTCATTACCTATGCCATCGACTGGATGGGTTATGGCGACCGCAGCGAGGAAAGCCCCCGCAACGGCCAATCCAGGCAGGGCGAAGGCAAAGACTGGTGTAACCTCTACTATCTCGATGCCACCATGCTGGGCATGACAAGCCTTTCCATCAACATCACCCATGCCAAACTGGCGACCGATTTTGCCTGCACTCTGCCCGGTATCGATGCTAATAACCTCGGGGTGATGGGAGCTTCGGGTGGCGGTACGATGGCGCTGTGGACAGCGCTGTGCGACGAGCGCATCAAGGCCACCAATATCATTTGCTACAGCGACCTGTGGGCCGATTTCGGGTTCGTGCGCCACAATTACTGCGGCATGCAAGTCGCGCCCGGCCTTTTCAAACTGGTCGATCTGCCCGACTTGCAAGGTTTGCTTGCGCCCCTTCCGCTGCTGGTGGAAATCGGGGCCTACGATGAATGCTTCCCGGTCGGTCCGGCGATGGACTGCTACCGCCAGGTCGAACACATCTACAACACTGCCAAAGCGCAAGAAAACCTTGAACTCGACCTCTTCTCCGGCCCTCACGGCTGGGGCGGCAATAAGTCACACACTTTCTTTGCCAAACATCTGAATTTATCAACCGAATAACATGAATACCGGCGAAAACGAATCCATCGACGACCTCACTCAAATCGGCCCCGTGGCCTGGGGGCCGATGCCCCGTCCGGCGCAGTTTTCACGCTGGGTGCAAGTCGTTCAAACCGACCTCAGCCTATTGCCACCCGTCAAGCAGTGGGAATGTTTTAAAACCAGCGAAAAAATGACCATCGACGGACGGCTCGATGAAGAGGTGTGGCAGCGCGCGCAGTGGTCGGAGCCATTCGGCATGATCCACGACGGCAGCGCCACTCCACTTGAAACGCGGGTTGCCCTGTTGTGGGACGACGACTATCTCTATGTCGGCTACAAAGTGGAAGACCCCGATATTCGCGCCAGCATGACCCAGTTCAACGATCACGTTTACATGAAGGACGAAGACGTGGAATTCTTCTTCGAAGGCAACGGCTATTACTATGAATGCGGTATTAATCCGCTCAACAACAGCTACCAGATTCGCTGGACCTGGATTGAGCCTTTAATTCATGAAAAACGTTTTGAAGAACTGGAAGAACTCTTTAAAACCGCCGACGTTCTCTACTACGTGGCCCGGGAAGGCGAAAAAATCGGTCGCCACGCCAATTTGAGTTACCAACTTCCCGGTTTGCAGCACGCCGTATTTATCGATGGCAGTATCAACAACCCGGCTGTGCCCGACCGTTCGTGGAGCGTGGAGATGGCGATTCCGTGGCAGGGCTTGGCCCAAATCGCCGGTGGGCGCAGCCTGCCCCCGCAGGAAGGCGATGTTTTTCGCATGACGGCCTATCGCGCGCATCACGACCGGGCCAACAAAACCGTCAAAGGCTGGACCTGGAGTATTCAGGGGAATGACAATATCCATATTCCCGAACGCTGGAATGAAGTTATTTTTCGAGAAGAAGTCATTTAAATATTTCGTAAAAGAAACCAGAGCACATGCCTAAAACCTTATCTTCGCTTTTTAAACAAGCCGGTCTGTCGACCGCCCTTCTTGCAACTACAGCCGGTGCGGCCCATGCCCTGCCGTTTGAGGACGCCACCGAGAAAACCGGCCTTACCGGTTTGAGCAAGTCACCCGCTGCCTGGATTGACTTCGATAACGACAACTTTGTCGATCTCTACTGCGACGGCAAGCTCTGGCGCAATATCAAAGGCGAGCGTTTCGAGCTGGTACCGAACACTCCTTTCACCGGACGCGGCACCTGGGCCGACTACGATAACGACGGTTACATCGACATGTTTAGCTGGCAGTTAGGTGGCCGCTTGTTTCGCAACATCAAAGGCCAGCGCTTTGAATTGGTGAAAGACGCCATTCCTACCGGTCTGCCCACCATCGTGAGCGAAGGCGCAGCCTGGTTCGACCTCGATGGCGACGGTCTGCTCGACATCTACTTTGGTGGTTATGAAAAGTGGGAGGGCCAGAACTGCCACTACCTGCACGACGTCATCCTGAAAAACCAGGGCGATGGCACCTTTAAAGAAGTCTGGCGCACTCAGGGCACGGCTCGCCCCACGCGCGGCGTGACCACAGCCGATTATAACGAAGACGGCATCATCGACGTGTTCGCCTCTACCTATCGGCTGGAAAAGAACATGCTGTGGAAGAACGATAAAAGCGGCACACTCACCGACGTGGCCGATGCAACCAAAACCGCCGGTGACAATGCCGGTGGCTACTACGGCCACACCATCGGCTCCTCCTGGGGCGATCTGGATAACGACGGCCACCTCGACCTTTTCGTGGGCAACTTCAGCCACCCGCCCGCCTATCAGGACCGTCCCAAATTCCTGAAAAACCTCGGCCCGGCGCAGGGCTATATCTTCGAAGACAAATCGAAAACCGCCAACCTCCACTGGCAGGAGTCATACGCCTCCCCCACCCTGGGCGATTACGACAACGACGGTAACCTCGACCTCTTCTTCACCACCGTCTATCAGGGCGACCACAGCGTGCTCTACCGCAACAAAGGCGACTGGCAGTTTGAAAACGTCACTAAACAATCGGCTATCACCAGCAACCTCACCTACCAGGCGGCCTGGGGCGACTTCAATAACGACGGTTATCTCGATCTTGTTACCAACGGCAAGCTCTATAAAAACCCCGGCGGCAATGCGAACTGGCTCAAGGTGAAAGTGAGCGGTGCCAAAAACAAAAACCGCTCCGCCATCGGTGCTCAGGTGCGTGTGAAAGTAGGAGATAAAACCCTCACCCGCCAGGTAGAAAGCTCCACCGGACAAGGCAACCAGAACGAAATGACGCTGCACTTTGGCCTGGGCCAGCACGACAAACCGGTGCAAGTGGAAGTGCGATGGCTGCATGGCCGTAAACGGACTTATACAGTGAAGGCTAATCGCTTGTTAGTCATTAAATAACGGCCAGTCTCTATTTGCGAACCCAGAGCGTGAGCGACGGGCTGGCGTAGACGCTTCCGAAACCGGGAGATAAGCCCGTCGCTCACGCTCTGGGTTCGCAAATAACAGATTATTCAGTCCCCGACGCTATGCCGATGTATGGATTGCGATACTCAATCCACTCCCCGGCTTTTTGCTTGTTGGCACCGGCCAGCAATACCAATGTCTCCACGCCTTCGGGAACTATTGAGATGATTTGCATTTTTTGCCATTCCTGGCTGGGCATTCCATTAAGAATGACATCGTCCTTTTCGCCGTACCAACTGCCGTTCGCATCCTGCCAGCGACAACGCAAACCCACTTCACCGGTGTAACCGGAGCTGGTGCGATACTCAATGGTCACAGCATACACCTGTCCGGGGCGAACCGGGATGCGCTTCATCAGGCTGGCTCCGGCGGTGGCATTTTCCAGGCGCGCACTATCGCGATTGTGCAATGCAGTGGAAGTGGTACCACTCCACCACCCCCATTCCGGCGGCGGCCCTGGCTGCCAGGAATCGTCGCCAGCACCGGCAAACAGCGCCAGGTTGACAGGCTCTGCGCTGCCCGCCCAGGCAACCACCAGGTTTTTCATGGCCAATGCGCTGGGCGAGGTAAAACGCTCATTCAACAGGCGCACGGCATCGTCATAACGATTGGCGTTCTTTGCTTCACGTAAATACGCAACCAGCGCCGTGGTCACTTTGCTTTGAGCCGCCGGAATCCATCCGCTGTCGCGGCCCAAATCGTCCAGTATCCAGCAGATAGAGCCGTTAAGCGTCTGGCTCTCCTGGCGAAATTCTTGTTGATAGGTTTGGTGTTCATCGAGCACCTGCAATAAACGCTGTGACAATTCCACCGTTTTTTCAGGTTGTTTGGTAAGCTGCTGAAGTAGCTCGTTCTCCAGTAAATAGAAACGGGAAAGCTTCCAGCCTTTGGCGAAGAAAGCGACTCGCTGTTTTTCCTCATCCGTCGAAGCGCGCTCTCCTGCCAGGGCGAGGACTGCATCGATCTCTACACGCAATTCCTGGGGATATATTGCGACTTGCGGACGAGGGTCGCCCAAACCCTCGAAGAATTGTCCCGGGCGCGGGGTATGCCAGGCTTTTTCCAGTAATGCAAAATACCGTTGCATCGGCTCTGCCGCCGGCCCAAAAAGTTGCTGGTGAAATTCATGCAGGAGCTTGTCCGGGTCGTCATTCACATCCCACCACATCCGCGAAGTGACATACAGCAAAGGACCTATCCAGGGCCAGACAGGAATATCTTCGGTATAGAAGCCTTTCAGCCCGGTTTGCTTCATGCGCCGGGCATCGGTGGCGACGATAGTCGGATAGTAGCGCGGAGCCACCGAATACATGGCGTGGTAATCGTAGCGGTAAACATTTCCATTGGCAACTTCCAGCCAGCGTTTTAACAATGCTTCATCTTCGAGACGGTACTTCTCGTCGTGATACTGAGCGCTCTCCTGTGTAATCATCACGTTGACGTTGGGCGGAAGCTTTTCGATATTGCGGGGTGGCAATTCGACATCCAAATAGGCAATGAGGCTGATTTTGCGGCCGGGAAACTCTTTTTCCAGAGTCGAGGCGACCTTTGCCACAAAGGCATAATACATATCGGAATGTACGTCGCGTCCTCGGAACCGGTAAGGCTCTCCGATGGCCGCTTTGGCTTCTTCGCTCTGGCTCCAAACATTGCCGTCGTTGACTCCCAATGAAAACCATTGCCACGACTCGGAGTTTTGCCGGAAGAATTTCCGGCCCGCTTCGATGAAAATCTGCACCACTTCGGGGTTCGTCAGTTCGGGCTGCCAATCGATCGCGCTTTCATCCGGGATATGCCGCTTGCCATCGCGCAATGGGAAATACTCGGGGTTGGTTTTTCCGTAAAGGGCAGGCGTAATAATAGTGGATAAATTATGCGAAATGTAAGGATAGCGCCCACGCCCATCGCTGGATAAGCGATTGCGCATAGCCCAACGATCGACATTCAATTCCGGGACTTGCTCGCCTGTATAACCTAATTTGGCCCCATACCAGAGATAGCCGAAAGTGCGCGGGGTAAAATCCGGCTCTTCCACAATGCGCGCGCTTTGTAACGAGAGTTGTGTTTTCTGAGGAACGACTTCGAATAACGGGTCCGGCAAAAACCAACGCACACCGCCAAAGCGATAGAGGAAATCGTTGACTGCAAACTGAATCGCCTGTTTACTCTGTCCGCCGATGACGGCGGTTTGTTGCCCGGCATCAATTTCGATCTGGTAACTTTCCTCGCCTTGGACCGGTGTCAACGAATTAATTTGGCGCCAATGTTGGGTATTGCCGACAAAAATGACATGCCGGGGCTTTGCATTCGACTCAGCGAGAACTTCGGTTTGCTTGTTAGAAATTCGCTCGAGGTAGGTTTCCAACTGGGTTGCGGCATCGCGCTCCACACTGTTGGCATTATCCGGAACGATAATGGCTGGCAGAGGAGTCGTGGCACTCCACAGTTGCCATACCTGCTGCGGGTCCTTAGCTTGCGCACTCGCATTCGTTCCCGACAAATGGAGACCGGCTACCACTATAGTTAACAATAATTTTTTCTTCATGAATTCAATGGATTCCAGGCACTCTTGGCCGTGCTGCTCGTATACTGGCGGGCTTCATTCATGACCACGCTGCTCTTGAGCCATTTGACGTGACCATCGGCAAAAGTCATATTCACACCGCCAAAATGGCGGCCACTTTTAAAATCCCTTGCTATCCGCGAATCGAAGCCGGGGTCGGCAATGGACGCATCGGCCTCACCGGCACCCGGTAAATACCAGTAGCCGGTTGCCGGGCCATAGGTATTACCCGGAACCGCCAGGTAGGAACCAAAATCCATGATTAAATAGCTATTCGCGGCGGCATTCAAAGCCGATTCATTAAGGGGAAGGCTCTCCGATGGAATACTGTAGCCGGGATAACGCGCAATGACCGGATTGATGCCATAGTTGCCCGAAAACATCGTCTCGGTGCCAATGGGAGACGATGGGCACACGAAAACCTGCTGGCTACGATGATAAGGATAAAGAATCTCCGCCCAAAACCAGGCTCCGGGACTCCAGTTGCCACCGGTGGGCGAGGGGTCGGATGAGAGCATGAAACCCGGGACGTAAGACCCGTCGTTATCTTGCACATATTGCATCACAGCCAGACCCATTTGCTTGAGGTTGCTCAGGCAACTGGTGCGCCGGGCATTTTCCCTGGCACGGGCGAAAACGGGGAACAGAACCGCTGCAAGTATTGCGATAATAGCAATTACAACTAATAACTCTATCAGTGTAAATGCAGAACGTTTTGTTTTACCAAACATAGCATATCTCCCTGCGTCTATTCTTAATAGTAAATATTATACCCCTCTTATAGTCCGCCTAAACCTTCTCGCGACCTCGCATGTTTAACAGAAATACGCGTTTTTAATAGAAATAATCAACGGTGCTTTCTCGAAGTTTAAGCCTCTTTTTGCGTCAGACGGCGGTATTGGCTGGGTGTCATCCCCACCTCCTGCTGAAAAACACTGCAAAATACCTGCACGCTTTTAAACCCGAGTTGGGTAGCGATTTCAGAAATATTTTCCGGTTCGACCGTCAACATCATTTTGGCGCCTTCAATTCGCTGTAATTTCACGTAACGCATAACGGTGACGCCGTAGTTTTTCTGAAACTGGCGATTCAACTGCGCCACGGAAATCCCCACTCTTTCTGCAATCAGCGGTAGAGTGATCTCTTCATGGAGGTGGAGTTGGATGAACATCATGGCATCTTGCCAGGCGGTCAGCGGAGTGTCTCCGGCAACGTGCTTGTCTCCTGATGGCCACGCCGTATTGGCAATACGAGGCAGTTCACTGCGCAAACATTCGCGTAAACGCAGCATCATTGCCAGGTAAATCGCCAGTGCAGTTTGAGGATGATTGAGTTTGCCTTCCTCCATTTCCTGGCAATACAAATGGGCCAGGCGAATCAAGGTTTTATCGCTGATATGCAATGCATGAGGAATTTCCACCGGCATAATATTGAGATGAATAAAGACTTCTTCGGCAATATACATCCACAGGGCTTTCATCGACTTCGGAGCCAGGCCGGGGCCATCCCAACGTGAGCCATAACCGGCATTATGAGCACGTTCCACCCCAAAATGCAGAATCGCTGGGGCCTGCCAACGAATCGCATAGATACCTTTCTCAATGCCGAACTGCCCGGCCTCTCGTTCATCGACCAGGGTATGTTCATCGGCAACGCCTTCGTAAATGAATCCGACGAAGGGGTGCCCGCTCGACTCCAACTCCACGCCAGGCCAATAATTAATGGTGGGATAGCCCACATTTGTATCGACGGTCACGGGTAAATTGGGATCGTGCAAGCGGGCGTGGGTACTGCCCTGAAAGAGAAAAGGCGGTTTTACATTCCCCAAAGCCACCTGCTGCTCGTAAAGTTGGGGAATAATATGCTGCTCCAGAGCGTTGAGCATTTCCCTGCGAATAAGCGAAACCGATGGCATAGCACCAGTTTAGACAATGTATGCCGCAAAAAACGAATATCTGCCGGTATCGTCAAGTCGCATCGCCTGCCTTGCGAAACGATTACACTGGGGAGGCAAATTGTGCCATGAAAGAAGCCAACATTCCTGCCAACTCTGTAGCCACATCTTCACACGCCCTCGATAGGCGCGTCTTTTTTGCTTTAGCCTTCACTCTTGTCGTGTGGGCTTCGGCCTTCAGCGCGATACGCCTCTGCTTGCAGTCGGGAGCCTATTCACCGGGGCATCTGGGATTGCTCCGTTTTTTGGTGGCTTCGTGTACCATGCTGATTTATTGCGCTTTTTTCAAAGTGCGGCTCCCTGAAAAGCGCGATATCCCCACCTTCATTCTGCTGGGATTTTTAGGCGTGGCGGTTTACCATACGGCACTGAATTTCGGGCAAGTGACAGTCGGGGCCGGAGCCGCCAGTTTTCTTATCAGCACGGCGCCGGTTTTCACGGCGCTCCTGGCCACGTTTTTTTTAGGGGAACGGCTTCGCCTTTGGGGATGGCTGGGCATCGGCTTGAGCCTGACCGGCATTTTCATCATTGCTGTGGGCAAAACCGATCATCTCGAATTCGATCCCAACGCTTTATTGATCGTGCTTTCGGCCTTCGTGGCCAGCATTCACATGATTATCAATAAAGGCGTTCTCAAACGTTACTCCGCACTGGAATCGACCACTTATTCCATTCTCTGCGGCACGGTTTTCCTGCTGATTTTTTCACCGGGCCTCTGGCAGGCAATTCAACACGCTCCCACCAAAGTGACGTTGGCCGCCATGTATATCGGCGTCTTCCCGGCGGCCCTGGCCTATGTGTCCTGGGCTTACACACTCTCCCGCCTCCCGGCATCCCAAACCGCCAGTTATCTCTATGTGACGCCCGGTCTATCGATTCTCATTGCCTGGGGTTGGCTGGGTGAAAAACCAACAGCGCTCACACTCCTGGGTGGAATGTTAGCGCTGCTTGGGGTTATTGTCGTGAATTTGCTCGGTAAAGTACGGCAAGCGCAACCGTTACCCACAACTCAAGAGAATGTTGCGTGACGGCATTCTTGTTGAAATGAGTTTGCGAACCCCGAGCGTGAGCGACGGGCACTGGCAAAGAGCTAAGTGAAGCAATGAGGCCGTGCCCGTCGCTCACGCTCAGGGTTCGCAAATAAATGCATTTCTCCAGTGCGAAATTAGGAACAAATTTGTTTAAAGCGAAGCCAACTCGATGCTGCGGCCTTCTTTGGCGCTCTGGATAGCGGCAAACACCATCGCCAGCGATTTCAGGTTATCTTCAGCGCTGCACTCGGGATCGCGATCTTCCTTGATAGCCGCGAAGAACTCGTCGAGCATGGCCTGGGAGCCATCGGGAACGGTGAGCAATTCAACACCTTCTTCCACCTTTTCCTCTGTGCGGTGCAAGCGAGCGTGCGAAACGCTGCCGTCTTTCTTCCAATCGAGGCTGCCTTTTTCGCCTTCGATGCGCCAGTCACCATTGTAGCTGGTCTGCGAGCCGACAGCGCAACCGCTGGCGACATGAGTCGCAACTAAACCGTCGGCATAACGGAACACGATGGCGTGAGCCGCATCACCGGCATGCCAGCCCCAGGGCTGGTTCCAGGTGATGGCCTGAACGCTGACCGGGTCTTGATTCAGCACATAACGAAGCAAATCGAAGTGATGCACCATCATATCGTTGATGAGCATGAACGGTTCGGTCACGTAATGCGAACCGGGCAAGTCGGCCCACGGCACGTAGAACTTAATATCGCACTGGCCGGGCTTGCCGATCAAGCCTTCATCAATGAGTTTGCGGGAGGTGCGCGGTTGGGCGGTGAAGCGGTAATTCTGCGTGATCATGTGCTTCACACCGGCAGCTTTGCCCTGCTCGACGACTTTTTTGGCGATCTTGAAATCATCCGACAGCGGCTTTTCGCCCAGAACGTGCAAGCCTTTGGCGAACGCCTTGGCGGCAATTTCGTGGTGGATAGCGGGAGGCGTGACGTCGAGGATAAAATCGGCCTCGACGTTTTCTATCGCTTCGTCCAACGTTGAAAAAATCTGCTCTGCAGGAATGGAGTGTTCGTTAATCGCACGTTCGCGATTCTTTTCCCAGGGTTCGACATAACCGACGACTTCGCAATCATCGCGCTGGGCAATTTGCCTGACCCAAAAAAGTCCACGATTTCCCAGACCGGTAATAATACATTTCATTGGCGCAAGACTTAATCCTTAAAAAACATTGATACGGCTTCGACAAAGGATAACCCATTGCCTTGCGTGTTTCGACACCTTTTAGCAACCAGGGGAATAAAATCTTCAATGAAAGATAACCAGGAACGATCCAGCGTTAATTTTGCTTAAAAATCGCCGGCAACAACCGCTTAATCTTGCACGGCACGCTTGAGATCGCGCTTGGTTTCGCGCTCTTCGATGGCCTGACGCTTATCGTGGCGTTTACGCCCTTTGGCGACACCAATTTGAATCTTGGCGTTACCACGCGCGAAATACATCTTCAACGGCACGAGGGTATAGCCTTTTTGCGCCGTATTTGCCTTCAACTTATTGATCTGATCTCTTTTGAGCAAGAGCTTGCGCTTGCGGCGCGGGTCGGGATTGAAAACATTGCCCTCTTTATAAGGAGCAATGTGCATATTGTGTATCCAGACCTCGGTCTCGCGATGCGGTAATGTTTCCAGCGAGGCGTATGATTCGGCGATTTGCACATCGCCCCGGCGCACGCTTTTAGCCTCGGTTCCGGTTAATACGATACCGGCCTCCAACGAATCTTCGATTTCATAATCGAAGCGCGCACGACGATTGATCGCCACCGTCTGCTCGTCGGTTGCCAGTTTTTCTTTCTTTTTGTCCTTGGCTTTACTCATGGTTACAAATGCAGCAGGGGCGCATAACTATGCGCCCCTGCACACCTTCTTCACAAACGCTTTACTCGTCCACGACTTCAACAGCCACCGGAGCACTCTGCTTGCGAGCCGCTTCGATTGCCGCCGTCGGTTTAATCGTCTGGCGGTTAATCTGGGGCAGCGGCAACGAACGCTGTTCAGGACGCAAAATGGCTTTGCGGCCACGACGCAAACTCGGCAACACCGAATCGATCATTGTCGTCACCAGGTTCTCGTCCACCTTGCGCTGACGCTCAAGCGCCGGAACCGAACGCTTGTCGCCCAGTAATCCGAGCGACTCAACCACGCCACGTCGCACGTTTTCCCGTGAATCGCTGAGCGCTTTAATCAGCGGAATCACCGCATCGGGATCGCCAATTTCGCCTAAGGCCAAAGCCGCGTGATAGCGCACGCTCCATTCGGAATCGCGCAGGGCATCGCACAACGGCTTCACGGCTTCTTTATTGCTCAAAGCCCCCAGGCCCTGGGCAGCAGTAAGGCGCACAACCCAGTCGCTGTCGGAAAGAGCCGCCGTCAACGGCTCCAGGCCAGCCTTACCACCGATACCGGCCACAGCCTTCACTGCCGAA
>DAITOV010000045.1:0-21123 GCA_036833945.1 Abditibacteriia bacterium | reverse complement strand
GCCGGCGCGCCCTCGGGCTGCGCACCGCGGTGAAAGCGCTGCAGCACCTGCGCGATGCCGGTGGCGGTTTCAGGATCGAGGTTTCCGGTTGGTTCGTCGGCCAGCAAGAGCGTTGGGTTATTGACGATAGCGCGGGCGATGGCAATTCGCTGCTGTTCGCCCCCCGAGAGCTCATGCGGCTGCGCATGCGCTTTGTGCGCCAGGCCCACCGTATCAAGTGCGCGTGGTACTTCGCGCGCGATACGGCTTTGCGGTGCGCCGATAACGCGCAGGGCGAAGGCGATGTTTTCCCAGGCGGTTTTTTGGGCCAGGAGCTGGAAGTCCTGGAACACCACGCCGGTTTTGCGGCGCACGAAAGGAATTTCGCGGGCGGCGAGGTGGGTGATGTCCTTGGAATCGAGCAATATCTGGCCGCTGATCTTGGCTGAAGCCGGTACGCCACAGTGGAGCAGCTTGAGCAGGGTACTTTTGCCCGCGCCCGATGGCCCCACAAAAAACACCCAATCGCCCTTTTCAATCCGAAGATTGATATCGGTAATGGCGTTGACCGGGTGCCGCGCCGTGGGCGCGTAGCACACCGTTACGTTCTTAAACTCAATCATGAAAGTACTTCCTGCTGCAATGGATGGCTGCGATGTTTAACGACAGGTGAAATTCTAAGTCACCGGGTGTTTGGACGCAAATTTGAGGTGAGGGGTTCGGAGGAATAAGGAGACGGAATACGGGGGGAGGCAACCGAAATCTTATTATATTCCGTATTTCGTCTACTCTTCCCCTTTCCCAATCACCTGCCGCAAATATTCCTGATGTTCATCGCCCCATTCCCCCAGGGCCACTACGTGCGGCAAAAGCGACTGTCCCAGTTCAGTCAGCGAATATTCCACCCGGGGTGGCAGTTCGGGATATATCTGCTTGCAAACGATGCCGTGGCCTTCTAACTGGTTCAACTGCACGTTGAGCACGCGCCGCGCCGCCCCCGGTATTTTTCGTTGCAATTCACCGGGCCGCTGCACGCCCTGGGCAATGAAGTAGATCAGGTGGATCTTCCACTTGCCGAATACCACCTCTTTCACCAGGTCGAGCCCGCAATTAATTTCGATGGGGATTTTGCGTTTATACATTATTCGAGGCCATAACCAGAGGGATAAATTTATCCCTATTCGGCTTTATTATCCGCATTGTGAGGCGGTCTGGGGCGCGCAACAATAAATAAAGGATACCGATTTAGCCGGTCCAGGAGAAACCATGTCCATTCAATTACCAACGATTATAGAAGAGTATTACCAGGCGAAGAACCAACACGATACCGCCTCCATGCTAGCCTGTTTCGCCGAGAGTGCCGTGGTGCATGATGAAGGCGAAGAGCTGCGCGGCACCGACGCTATCGCCGGTTGGATTGAGGAAACGACGAGCAAATATCGCGTGACGGTAGAAGCCGCCGGTTTAAAAGAAGAAAACGGCGAAACGGTTGTAACGGCCTTAGTCTCAGGCAATTTCGACGGTAGCCCGATTGAGTTGCATTATCATTTCGTGGTGGAGAACGATAAAATTGCCAGCCTTGTGATTCGAGCGTAGGGGCGTGCGGCGGCACGCCCGGGGCATAACATTATCCCCCAATGTTGATGGAGTCGATAAGCCGAGGGCGTGCCGCCGCACGCCCCTACGAAAACAACAACCGAGCCGCCCAAACCCTATTATTCGCACCGAACTGCTCGATGACACCGCACATATAAGGTGTTTGGCGCAATTCTTCCACTTCTTCTTCGGGCATGCGCTCGCGCAACATCTCCAGCATCAACTGGGCCGATTCGCCGGAGTTTTGCATCCATTCGGTTTCGACGACCCACACCTCGTTATCACTGACCGGGGTGATACCGAAGTTGCCCAGACGCGCGCCGGTGTTGGGAATGACGACGCGTTCGGTTTCACGAATCACACAGAGCTTATCGGGATCGACTTGGGCCATCAAGATCGGCGCACGGTTGCGGAAGACGTGGTCGTTATTAAGTTCGTTGTTGGGGCCGTTGCGGGTATAGGTGAGGTAAAGCGCATCGGGGCGTGTCACCCAGTGCTGCTGAGTGTTGTAGCTGCCGAGCAGTTCGCCATCGTCGAAGCGCCACAGTTGCGGTTCGTTGTAATGGAGACCATCGTCGCTGGTTGTAATGAACCCGGCTTCATCGTTGCGTAGGGTCAGGAAATAGCGGCCTTGAAACCGGGTCAGCGAAGGCTCGCCAAAACCGCGCGGTACGCTGGTCGTGAGCTGGTCGCCGTGTTCGATATATTCCAGCGTTTCCCCATTGAAAGTGCAGCGCAGTATGGTAGTGGCCAGCATCAGTGGCGTGGTGCTACTGTAGTAGTAAATCGGTAACAGGATATCGCCATTCTCCAAATCGAAGCGCTGAGTGCAGCCTGCACCGCTGTGGGAGAACCGCACGCCATCGGGCATCGGTAGTTCTTTCCAGTTGCCCCACGAATGGCTTTGCGCATCATACACGGCATAAGGCGTGGAGCGGTCGTATTTCGCAGAAACCTTGCCCTTCTGAAACATTCCCGTATGTCCGGTGCCCAGCAGCTTGCCGCTGGCGGCATGCCATTGGGGCCAGAAGTCACAGACGGTGCGTTCCACCGGCCCATCTTCGTTTTCCAACCAGAGGGAACGTTTGAAACCAAGTTGCTCTACCGGCTGCGACCAGGTTTTGCCCCGGTCGGTGGAGTAGAGGCTTTGCAAGCCTTCATAGTCGTCCGAACCTGTTAACCGCAGCTTCTGCATCGTCAGCACCACAGTCGGGTCCTGGCCTTCTTCCACGGGTGGAATAGCCCCGGCGCGGGCCTGAGTCCAACAGGTCTGGCGATCGTAACCACTGCTGACGGCGATGAGGTCGATATCGTAGTCGTTCATGGCAGCTGAAAGTTAAAATTAGCCACAGATTGACACAGATTACACAGATGGGAATAGCAGAACTTAGAGTGAGAACTTAAGCCTAATATTTTTATAGAATCCAAAAAATCTGTGTAATCTGTATCAATCTGTGGCTAAAAAATCAAAAATAGCGAAAATTTGCGACGTAGTTGGCGCAGCCGAAGGCTTTGCGTGCTATTGAGTTACCCCAGTCTTTATCTTCAAAACAACAACCGCGCTGCCCATACCCGGTTTTTTGCACCGAACTGCTCGATAACGCCGCACATATAAGGCGTCTGGCGCAGTTCTTCTACTTCTTCTTCGGGCATGCGTTCGCGCAACATTTCCAGCATCAACTGGCCAGAGGCGCCGGTGTTTTGCATCCATTCGGTTTCTACTACCCACACTTCGTTATCGCTGACCGGGGTAATGCCGAAATTGCCCAGGCGCGCACCAGTATTGGGGATGACGACGCGTTCGGTGTCGCGAAGCACACAGAGCTTGTCGGGATCAACCTGCGCCATCAAAATCGGCGCGCGGTTGCGGAACACGTGATCGTTATTAAGCTCGTTATTGGGGCCGTTGCGGGTGTAGGTGAGGTAGAGCGCATCGGGCTGAGTGACCCAATGCTGTTGAGTGTTGTAACTGCCCAACAGTTCGCCATCGTCAAAGCGCCAGGGAATAGGCTCGGCGAAATGCAGGCCGTCGTCGCCCACAGTGATGTGCCCCATCTGGTCGTTGCGCAACGTGAGGAAATAGCGGCCCTGGAAATGGGCGAGTGAAGGCTCACCGAAGCCGCGCGGCACGTTACAAGTCATTTCGTCGCCGTGCTCGATATATTCCAGGTTTTCTCCATCGAAGCCGCAACGCAGCACGGTGGAAGAAAGCATATAGGGTTCGCCGCCGCCGTAATAAATCGGCAGCAGAATGTCGCCGTTAGGCAAATCAATACGCTGGGTGCAGCCCGCACCGCTGCGGAAAAAACGCGGTTCGTCGGGCATTTCCAGTGCTTTCCAGTTTCCCCAGGAATGGTTTTGCGCATCGTAAACGGCATAGGGCGTTACGCGGGCGTGGGCTTTAGAAATTTTGTCGTTCTGGAACTGTGCCGTATGCCCGGTCCCCAGCAACTTACCGCTGGCGGCGTGCCATTTCGGCCAGAAGTCGCAAACCGCGCGCTCCACCGGGCCATTTTCATCTTCCAATAATAAGGAACGTTTGAAACCGGGCTGTTCGATGGGTGGCGACCAGGTTTTACCCCGGTCGGTGGAATAGAGGCTTTGCAGACCTTCATAGTCGTCGCTGCCATGCAAGCGCAGCTTCTGCATCGTCAATATGACGGTCGGGTCCTGGCCTTCTTGGGTGGGAGGAATGGCCCCGGCACGGGCCTGAGTCCAACAGGTCTGGCGGTCGTAACCGCTACTGACGGCGATGAGGTCGATATCGTAATCGTTCATGAGAGAAGGAAATTAACCACAGATGAACACCGATAAACACAGATTTTTAGTGAGAGCTTAGATTTTAGGATGAGGCCAATCGGAAATATTACCCCTGGGTTTTAAGTTCTAAAGTCTGAGTTTCTCAAAATTCCATCTGTGTTTATCGGTGTTCATCTGTGGTTAATTTATCTAAAATTTCATTTTCTTCCAGAATCTTTCCGGCACCAGACACATCAGTGTCATGATGATGCGCCACGGCCCCGGCGTGTAGATAATCTCTTTCTTATGACGAATGGCGCGCAGAATATCGCGTGCTACGCGGTCGGGCGGCACAATGAGCGGGGTTTTGTCGCTGCCGAAAGTCATGGCGGTGTCAACCGGCCCCGGCTTGATAGTAATTACCTGTACCCCGGTGCTGGAAAGCCGCTGGCGCACACCCTGCATCAGTACCGAAACGGCGGCTTTGGTGGAGCCGTAGATATAGTTGGTGGCTCGGCCCCGGTCGCCGGCCACCGAACCGATGGCGGCCAGGAAGCCATCGTTACGGGTTTCAAAATAATCAGTGGCGGCGTTGAGCAGCGAAACATAGGAAGCGTAGTTGGCTTCGATCATGGCGCGGGAGCTTTTCCAGTCGCGCTGGGCTTGTTCCTGCGGCGGCATCACGCTGTGGCACAGGACAGCGCCGTAGAGGTCGCCATCACATGCCGTGACGACTTCCTGCCAGAACGCGGCATCGCGCTCGCCATCGACAAAACCATCACTGGCAGCATTAAACGGCAGCACAACGGCTTGCGACTGGGTGCGGATGCGCAGGTCGGCGGCCATGATTTCCAGTTCGCCGGTATCGCGCGCCGCCAGCACCAGATTAAAATTGAAACGCGCCAACTCACGCACCAGTTCGCGGGCAATGCCCGAAGTCGCGCCGACGACCAGTACCCAGCGACGGGCCGTTGAAGAGGTATTTTGCGGGGTCTGTTGGCTCATGGTTTATGGGTGATACGCAGACGCTTCGAAAGCGCCGAGGCGAATTTTTCTTCGGGATCGAGTTTGTTTTTAATGGCGCGCCATTCTTCAAAGCGCGGATACATGGCGCGGAAACTCTCCGCCGAAAGCAGCGCGTCCTTGGCCAGGTAAACGCGGCCTTTATGGCGCAGCGTGATAGCATCTAGTTCGGCCACGAAAGCGGGCAATTCAGGCGTCCACGGAATATCGAGCGCCAGGGTATGCCCGGCAAAGGGGAACGAAAGCGGTGCCGGCCCGGCTTTGCCGAAGGTTTTGAGCACGGCCAGGAACGAAGCGTGCCCTGAACCGGAGATTTTTTCAAGCAGTTGCACCAACGCTTCGCGGCTGGTCTCATACGGCAATGCGACTTGATACTGAATGAAGCCGCGCGCGCCGTAGATGCGGTTCCAGTTTTCCACCGCATCGAGCGGGTAGAAAAAGGTGTTGAAATCGACTGCCGCGTTCTTGGTGGCGTGAGTGGCGAAGTAGGCCGCGTTGAATGCCTTGATAGAGAATGGGTTGAGCACGAAATCGGGAAAATCGAGCGGCACGCCTTTGGGTTTCTTATCGGGCAAGTGCAGCGGATTGGCGCGCGCCTGGGGCGTTGCCAACTGCTCGGGCCGGGCATGGTTGCCGCGCATCAGCACCGCCCGGCCCAGGGCGGAGCCGGTCGCCAGGCAGTCGATCCAGGCGACGGAATATTCATAGGCGGCATCGTCTTGAAACGATTCCAGGGCGCTATCGAGATTATTGACCCGCTGGTATTCCACCGCGACATAAGCCGAAGAAATCCGCTTGAGGCGAAACCTGGCACGTAGGATGATACCCGTCAGCCCCAACCCGCCGACCGTGGCCCAGAAGGCTTCGGCGTTTTCTTCGCGGCTACAAAGCAGCACATCGCCGCTGGCGGTGAGCAGGTCGAACGAGAGCACGAACTCGGAAAACGCTCCGGCAACGTGGTGGTTCTTGCCGTGGATATCGCAGGCAATAGCACCGCCCACCGTGACGTATTTGGTGCCCGGCGTCACCGGCAAAAACCAGCCGCGCGAGCGGAAGAGGTCGATGATATCGGTAAACGAAACCCCGCCCTCACATTCCAGCACGCCGGTTTCTTCGTCAAATGAAAGAAAACGGTTCAGCCGTTCTTGTAAGACGGTGGCGTGCGGGTTGAGCGCGGCATCGCCATAGGCACGGCCCAGGCCGCGTGCCAGTAAAGTCGGCTCGTTCTTAACGATCTCGACCTGTTCGTGCTGTTTTTCGGGACGAAACAACACGCATTCTTCCACCGGAACACGTCCCCAACCGGCAATTCGTTTTGTGGCGCTACGCATAAAGTTCTGTTTTATCTATCTTAACACGGGTTATAGGTGATGGGTGATAGGTTATAGGGAGGAACAGACGCCGTGTGAGGTGGGATTGTTTATTTTGGTTTGAAGGTGAGGGCAGCGGCTTCGGTGATGCGAAGACCTGCTTGATCTTTATCGCTTAGGATACTGACCATCACGATGTAATCCGTCTTTGTCTTCACTATAAAAACAGAACCTTGCGTTTTTACCTTGCGTTTGCGGTTTATTCCGCTCCAATGGAGACGAATGGCTTCGGCCTTATTAATCATTCCTAATTGCGCAGGTGTTTGTTTCCATTGATCGAAGGAACGACGATAGCCAATGAGCAAATCTTCCAACGCTATTTGTAATGTATGAGTGCGAAATTGCTCTGGAGTTAATGAGGGAATCGTCACAAAGAAAGCTTGATCGCCTCCACCTTGCCCCGCTTTTTTACTCCATACATACATGAGGCCATGAGGAGCTTCTTCCCGCTCTTGCTCGAATCCCTTCGGCACACGCAGCGAACCGGCCTCAACCTGAACAGGTGCCGATAATTTAGTCAGCAACTCCGGCGTGGGTTTCCATTCGGGGAGTTTGTTGGCCTGCGGCTTTGCCGATACGCTGGAAAGGCAACAAGCTAGCACGGCTAAAGTGAGAAGAAAACGAGAACGCGTTTTTGTCATGATTTGATTGTAACAGTTGGCAATGAGCAGAAACTCTCAAACTTGCGATAATTAGCAGTATCTTATTGAGATAAGCCTTTTTATGATGAACCTTTGTCTTCTGCCACGCCTGTGCCTGGTGCTGCTCTGCACTTTCTTAGCGCTTTCGGGCCGCGCCCAAGCCGAGCCGGTTGTCGATAGCCTGGCGTTTTCACCGGACGGGCGGTTGCTGGCAGTGGGCGCTCATGGGAGCCAGGGCGCGCAAATCACCGGGCAGGAATTGCGCCTTTACGAGGTGGCGACCGGACGTCGGCGTTGGGCGGCTACGAGCAAAGCATCGGCACCGGCCCTGGCGGCTTTTTCGCCGGACGGCTCACGCGTCGTCCTCGCTACCCGGCCACAAGCCGGGGTTACGGGGCAAGTGACGGTATGGGAAATCGCCACCCGCCGCCCGGTGCTGGAACTGACTCTGGAGAAGCAAGAACAACTGACCGCCCTGGCCTTTTCGCCCGATGGTAAAGCTTTGATGCTGGGAACCAATCTCATCAGCGGCCAGACGCAGATCGGAGCCGTGAAGCATTTCGACATGGCGCGCGGCGAACTGCAACAAACCGTGCTGACTCTGGAAGTGACACCGCAATCGCTGACCTATTCCAGCGATGGCAGCGCATTGGTGGGTGTGATGGCGCTGGCTCACAACCTCACCGATAAAGGAGCCGAGGTCATTTTCTGGAACACTGCCGACTACAGCATTAAACAGCGTATTTCCCTGGGCGATGTAGCGGTCCACCAGATTGCTTTCACGCCCGATTTGAAACGCGCCGCGCTCACCACCAACAAACTCAAAACCACCGAGGCGGCGCTGGTGTTTTGGGACCTCGAAACTCAGGCGTTCGTGCGTCCCGCGCTGCCTGCCGGTGGTATCGTCACGGCGCTGCATTTCTCTCCCGACCAGAAACAGCTCATCGTTTCGGGTAAACGCCAGCCCGATAAACAAGCTCACCTGTGGATTCTGGACGCAACCACCGGCGCGCTGGTGCGGGAGTTCGGCCTGGGCTATGTTGTCGAGGGTGAGCATGCCACCGCCTTCACCCCCGACGGCCAGGACCTGGCGATTGTGGATGAACTCAACACTATCGAACTGCGTAGTTTGGAAGATGGGGCTTTGATCCGTGTTTTTGAATGAATATAGTTCATTATTCATTTAGAACTCTTCACTTCAAACGTGCGATAATGAAGTAAGGATGAGAACGATTTGTGAATTTAAATTCTTATTAAGGTGATTAATTGCGGATGAATAGTCTATTGATACGGCGTTGTATTCTCGTTTTTATCAGTGCATTTTTATGGACGGCATGTTGTTGGGGTAAGACGGGTGAGCCGGATGCAAACCGCATCACGACCCGAATCACTCATCTCGAATTCTCGCAAGATGGGGGGTATATGGCTCTCGTGATACGCCGTTCCCTGAATGGGAATGCGATGGGACACGATATCCAGTTGTGGAGTGTCGAAACGGGAAAAATGCTATGGACGGCGGAAGGGCCGGGACAGGATAATGCGCTGATTTGCTTTTCGCCAGATGGTAGTAAGGTTGCTCTGGCGAGTCTGGTATGGAAAAACGCCTCGGGCACCGTGAGGATGTGGGATACAGTCACGGGAAAACAAGGTCAAGACCTGGTACTGAAGCGCCATGATCAAATCAGTGCGCTGGCTTTTTCTCCAGATGGAAAATCTTTAACGATTACTATTTCTCAAGTGAAGATGCTCGATGAAAAGAGCGAGATAAAGCTCTTTGATATTGAGACTGGCGAAGTGAGGCAAACTCTCATTTCTCTCGACGGAACAGCGTCTCTGCTCAAATACTCCTCAGATGGACAAATGCTGATTGCAGTTTTGTCTCACAAACAGCAGATAAAAGTACAGGACACAGAAGTTGTTTTTTGGAACAGTTCCGATTACAGCGTAAAGCAACGTGTTTCTCTGGGCAAGGTCGGCATCAATCGATTGTCGCTGTCACACGATACGAGCAAAGTGGCGCTTCTGGGTTCGAAGCGGGATGGCATAAAGATGCATCCGATGATGTTGACGTTGTGGAATGTTGAAACAAAATCGTTTCAACTCACCACATTGCCAGCGGATGGGAAAGAACGCGTTACATACATAAGTTTTACGCCCGATGGCGGTAAGCTGATTGTAGTTGGTTCGATTATACGTCCGCTCAAAGGTGAAGTGTGGATACTAAGTGGCTCTACCGGTGATATTCTTGGGCAGTTAAATGCCGAGGATGTTTTTGGAGAGAAAAAATATGCCGATACACCAGCGGCCCTGCTTCCCAATGGTCAGGCGCTTGCGATTGTAGAAGCCGGGGCTAAACGCGTGGAGCTGCTTAGCCTGGAAGACGGCACTCTCATCCGCGCTTTTGAATAAGCAAGCGATTTTGCTTCTTAAAAAAGAAATCGATACCATGAAAAAAATCTTTATCTTACTCTTGTGTCTCCTTTGCAGCGGTAGCGGCATCCAGGCACAAAACAGGGCGCAAATTAACGTTAAGCAAATCCTGTTTTCCCCCGACGGCAAAAAGATGGCGATAGGCCTCGAACGTACCGGCAGCGCAGGTAAACAGATAGTGCGCCTTTGGGAAGTGGAGACGGCGAAGTTGTTATGGGCGCGCGACGCCGAGGCTATCACCGGCAATGACATTGCCTTTTCACCCGACGGCAGTTTGTTGGCCGTGAGCGGCAAGGGGAAGGGTAGTGGAGTCACGACAAAGAGCTCTGTTGAACTTTGGAGTGTTGAGAAAGGTGAACTGGCACTCTCTGTCGAACTAGGGTTAGGTGAAACAGTAGACAGTCTGGCGTTTAGCCCCGACGGCAAGCACCTTGTCGGTGCTGTCAATCCTGTTGTCGGCAGGACGCGCAATGCTGAAGTTCGCCTGTGGGATGTTGCGACAGGCAAGTTGGAGCGCACACTCCATGTCGTTGAAGGCACCATTGATCGTGTGGTAATGAGCGCCGATGGTAAACACATGGTTGTTCATCAACGGAAGGGAGCCCTCAATCTTAGTGAAGAGGTCAATAGCGCTTACCTTACGTTTTGGGATTTACCTGAGTTTAAGTTAGTGCGCACAGCTGGCACCGGACAGTATTCTCTAAGAGGGGTGCTGCCGTCTCCCGATGGGGAGTTATTGGCTTTTCTGGGTGCTCCAGCATTAGAGCCCAGCACGCTCACTTTCTGGAAGATTGGGGCTCCTACTTTAAACCCCACTGCATTACCAGATCCTTCTGTTGAACGCGTCAGCTCTTTTCGATTCACTCCCGATGGAAAAGAGATCGTTGTCACGGGTGAGGGTATCGGGAAGCCAAAACAAGCAGCTTTATGGGTTATGGATGTCGAGAAAAGCCGCATTACCCGTGTCTTGCACACTGCTCCTCCCGTATCGCCGCAGAATTCCTCCCAATATCCGCTGGCTATTTCTCCCGATGGTAAGAGCCTGGCGATTATTTCAGGGCAAAGCAGCATTGAATTGCGCAGTATGCAAGATGGCGCGGTTATTCGTAAATACGAATAACCGCAGAAAGCATCAAAAACGCCGGCTCTCGATGGTAAGAACACAGGTAGATTGTTTATGAAAAAGAAACGAAGCTTTTTTTGGATATTCTCAGGCTTGCTCCTGGCAATTGGCTCCGCCACGGCACAGACTGATATGCCAACTGAAGTCGAACCGGCATTTCTCAGGAAGAATTTCGTGCCACAGCTTCCACGCATTGCCAATTCGGAAGAACATGAAGAAGCAAAGTGGCTACTCTATGGAACCGTGCCCAGGCTGGAGAAGGAAGAATACGATTTCCTTGAGAAAATGGCCTTGAATGCACGCACCTCTAAAGCGATTTTTAGCACCGGCAACTGGCATCTCACCCTGTTTTATAAGGGGGTCACTTCCTATGGCGGCAAGGATCCTCAGGGTGACAGATCTATCGCCATGCTGTCTAAATGGGCTAAAGAACGCCCACAATCCATCACCGCCCAGGTAGCGTTGGCCCAGGGGTGGGTGAATTATGCCTGGGTAGCAAGTGGTAATGGGGAAACAGAGCCCGACTGGAAACTTTTTCGTGAGCGGATAGAACAAGCACGGATGGTGTTGCGCGAGGCCAAAAATTTGCCGGAGAAAGACCCGCATTGGTGGTCGGTTGCCCAGGAAGTAGGGATATGCCAGCATTGGGATGAGGCTACCTTTGACGGGTTGTATCAGGAAGCAATTGACTTTGAGCCAACCTATTACCCCTACTACTTCAATAAAGCGACTTATTTCCTGGAACGTTGGCATGGAAAAAAGGGTGACCCCGAGAGATTTGCCGTTGAAGCCGCCGATGCCTTTGGCAAGCTCAAAGGTCAGGCGCAGGGCGATGCTCTCTACGCTCGAATGTTTTGGAACTTCGATGCCAGGCATTTTTCTGAAGTCTCCTTTCAGGATAAAACTCTAATGTCTATCGAGCGCATTGAGCGCGGCATGCAAGAGTTAGCCCGGCAGTATCCCGATAACGTCGTCGTACATGGAGCCTGGGTGCAGATGTACTATCTCAATCAAAATCCGGCCAATAAAGCCAAAGCTCTCCAGTTACTTCCCAAGACCCGCAACATCGTCGACCCCTGGGTATGGCATAACATGGATGCGTATAATTCGGTCGTTCTTTGGCTTCATCGCTCTTAACCATCACCTATTACCTGTTACCTATGACTTCTCCCCTCTACATCGCCCTCAACACCGACGAATCGCAAAACGGCTTGCTGCATGCCACCTTCGACAGTGCCACCGGCACTCTCACCACGCCTCAAACGACATTGCCGACGCCTTCGATCATGTTTCTGGCGCTCTCGCCGGATAAACGCACATTGTATGGTGTAAGTGCCGACATGTTGGATAACGGCCAGAAAGTCGGCGGTGTGCTGGCCTTTGCAATCGACCCTGAAAGCGGTGGCCTCACCGCGCTCAAAAGTGAGCCGCGCGGCGGGGTGCTGTGCCACCTCAGCGTGGATGCTACCGGCAAATGGCTGCTGACGGCGGCCTACACCGATGGACAGGTCGCGGTGTGGTCGTTGGCCGAGGATGGTGCCATTAACGGGCTGACCACCCTGATTCAGCACGAAGGCAGTAGCGAAGGCGAAGGGGCTGATGAGCGCCGCCAGCGTGCGCCGCACGCCCACCACATTATCCCTTCGCTCGATAACAAACAGGTGTTCGCTGCCGATTTAGGACTGGATAAAATCGTGATCTACGATTTCGACGACACCACCGGCGGCCTCACCCCGGCCGACCCCGCGTTTGCCCAAACTGCGCCCGGAGCCGGACCGCGCCATGCAGTGTTTCATCCCAACGGCGAGTTCCTCTACAGCGTCAACGAACTCGACAACACGGTGACGGTATTCGAGCGGCAGGATGGAGGCTGGAATACAGTGCAGGTGATTTCCACCTTGCCCGAAGGCACGACCGAAGGCACCTGGACGGCGGAGATCATCATCACTGCGGACGGGCATTTTATTTACGCTACCAACCGTGGCCATCACAGCATCGCGGCCTATCGCGTGGGCGGCGATGGGCTTCTTTCTCTGATCGCCATCGTGCCCAGCGGACGTTTTCCGCAGCACATCACTTTCGACCCCACTGAGAAATGGCTTCTCTCGGCCAATACACACGACAACTCCATCAGCATCTTCCAGCGTGATACCGGCACCGGCGAACTGCTGGCAACCGGCACCGTGGACGGATTGCCCGGTGGGACGATGTGTTTGCAGTTCGGATAAACCCGAAAGGGAGACGATCATAAAATCGTCTCCCCCTCTTTCTGTGAATTTTGTGCCTTTTCGTGGCTAATTCTCTGCGTTCCCCGAACGAGTTGCTTTATATTCCTCCCATTCCCATTCAAACGGACACAGCCTGCCGTTGAGGCGCAGGCCGCCGTGTGAGATGTTGATACTCAGGGCGGCTTCATCGCCTGCTTCTACCCAATGCGGTGTGAGAAAGGTATTCCACAATACACTCCCCGGCGGCATTTCGTAGCAGAGATGGTCGCTCTCCTGAAGCTGGGGCGGGCGCTCGAAAGAATCAGGAGAATAATTCACGCGCACCCGCCACGGTGCCCACTGGCCGGGGGCTTTTAGCCCGCAGAAACGTTTGTTGCCATAAACCTGCCAGGCCAGAACATGGGAGAAATCCATGTGGTAGTTGGTGAAGGCCTGGGGGCCGCTGATAAAAATGATGGGGTAACAACGCTCGAAGGTAAATCCGGCCTTTTGGAGCGCCACTTGCCAGGGCTCCATCACCTGTTGGTTGAACCCATGCAGGAAACCACCGGGCCGGTCGAAGACCGAAAGCTGAAAATGCGCCAGGGCGAAAGTTTGAGTGAGGGCTTGTTCCACGGGAGTAGCACGGAACTGCTCTGCGATGTCTTCCAACACCAATGCCTGGCGTTTGAGGCCGGCGGTAATGCGTGCCTTGGGGTCGTCGCGCATTTCCGAGACGACGCGTTCCAGGGGCGGCATATCGAATGAGAATGGAACGCATTCCCCGGCCATGAGAAAATTGTGGATGCCGTCCCAGGCGTCGCAAAATTCTTCCGATGTGGTGACTGTTCGTTGCATTTTGAGATTCCTATTGGCCTGAAGAACCACGCGCGTGAGCAAGTGGAAGGACTCGCGCTTTTTGCTTCTCTGGCATTCCTGGAGCCAGGTAAGAGACTTTGGCCCTTCCGGCTTGCTCACGCGCGCGGTTCTTCATAGTGGCTCCTCTTTTACACTCCATCCTGCCGCACCAGTGCGCCGCCGCCCGGTGGCAAAGTAAGGCTGACCTGTGAACCATTAGCCGGTGTCCAGGTGCGGTTGACAGCGTTGAAAGTCGATAGCTTTCCGGCCCCGGTCAATGTGGTTGTGGTGGCATTACGATAATCTAAATTCACTACAAAAACATGAGAAGGCACATTAGGTTTAGTGGCATCGCCAAAATAGCCCAACAGCATTCCGGCTTCTTGCCCGTTAGCCGAGGTGGCCTGCAAGTGGAAAGGCGCGTTTGAAGGAAGCTGCTGTGTGCCTTCGTATTTTTTCCCGATATGATACGCTCCCAACGAGCGCAAGGGTTGAAGTTGTGAGGCGATGGCGGCGAACTGGGGATTGAGCTGTTTGGCGGCTTCATATTGCGGCGTGGGGCTGCCGTCGGGTTTCATCATCTGGCCGGGGTCGTCGGAGTATTTCTGATAGAACGAGCCGACATGGTACACGAAGTAGGAAATGCCCTGCCCGCCATAGGCCAGCGTAGTATTGTTAAGCCAACGCAATTCATTTTCTTTGGGTGCGCGCACTTCCGCACCATATTTGCTGGCCTGGATGATATTCATAAAGGGCAGGTCGGCATCGAGCGCGGCTTGGCGCACCAATCCCAGGTTCAGGAAATATTCCACACCGTCTTTATCCGTATGAAAATGATAGTGATCGTAACTGAGTAGATCGGGCTTCACGGTTTCGATATATTGGCGCAGATACTCCTTGTAGTTAGCAACTTTATCGCCTTTTTCCGGCACGCCCAGTTGTTTGGTGGTGGCGTAGATAGGATAGAGATTGACATAGGCCAGGCTGCCGGGCGATTCCTTGCGCAAATAAGCCACGGTTTTACCGATCTCTTCAAATTGCGTCGCAGTCGGCTCGTCGATGAGATAGTAGCCGTAAAGCTGGGAGTTGTTTTTAACCCGCGCGATGAGCGCCTGGAGCTGGGGATATTTCACGGCATCGTCGAACACGTGCGGCGCGGTGCGGGGGTTGAGCAGCGGGGTCTGCAACATCCAACGCAGGCCGTATTGCTGGGCTTTGGTGATTCCGGGTTCGGGCGTCCACACCAGGTTGAAGCCGCCATCGGCCATCTGCTTGGCACTGGCGTCGGTCATGGGCGGCCCGGCAAAATAGGTGATGAGCGGAGTGCCCATTTTCCAGCGGGTAGGCTGGCTTTCCTGGGCACAAGAGAAGGAGGCCAGGGAAAGAGTCGTGAGGCCAATAAGGCCGGCGGCATAGCGGTTGCGGAGATTGGTTTTCAATTTGACGAGCATGATTTTTTGCAATCCTGTGACAATTATTGATTGAGCAGATTCCAACTGAAGCGGCGGTCTTGCACGGCGGACGATTTATAAGAAACGGCGACGCGTTTATGCCATTTCGCATGGCCATCGACATAAACGTAGTTATCGCCTTCGAGATGAATACCCACGTCGCCGGTGCTGTATCCGGGTCTTCCGGCGTTTCTCGTCCACACCTGGTTGTAGTTGGAGAAGATAAGAGAGGGATCGGTCTCCCACAGCAGAAATACTTCCGCCGGGGTTTTTATATCGGCAATATGCTTGCGGATGTAGCTGGCAGAAGAAACCACATCGTTGCCACCGATGAGATAGTTTTGATAGTAATGCACGCTGAGGTCACTGGCCTGCCACGGCCCCCAGGCACCATTCGATCCCAGGGTAATCTCGGAGGTATTACTGGGGCAATACCAAACCTGCTTGCTTTTGACGTGGGAACTGACTGCCGCAAAATAGCTCAAATACGGCGCTCCGCCCGGATAGGCGAAATTGGCCGGAAACCGTTCGTCGTAGTCCTGGATATACATCATGTAGCCCAGCGAAATTTGCTTGAGGTTGCTCAGGCAACTGGTGCGGCGGGCATTCTCGCGCGCCCGGGCAAAAACCGGAAAGAGAATCGCAGCCAATATCCCGATGATTGCTATGACGACAAGAAGTTCTATCAGGGTAAATCCCCATTGGCCCCTGGGTTGCCTGTGAAGGCGGTTCCGGTGAACTATGGTATTCATTTTTCATCACTCCTTCGTTTTATTGAATTTGGGTGCGCTGCTCAGGAAGTGAGCGGAACGCTCGTCGATTGGCGAATGACCAATTCTGTTGGAAATACGCGGTGGTCAAACCGGCTTGTATCTCCCACTTCAATAACCTGGTGCAGTAACTGCACCGCATATTCTCCCATCTCCTTGCGGGGGAAGCGAATCGAGGTTACCTCCGGATAAAATTGATATTGCGAAGAAATGTCATCGAAACCGGTCACGCTCAAATCGCGGGGAACGGCCAGCCCATCGCGCTGGGCATGGTCGATAACTCCCATCGCGACCGGATCGTTATGGCAAACCACTGCGGTAAAATCGGGGCGACGGCCCGGCGAGCCACCGTTCTTGTCACGCAAAGCCTCCCACCCCCGGCAAGCGGCGCACTGGCGGCAGCCGCTGCAATACGAATCGGTGGGCGTGGGCGGCAAGCCGAAACTGCAATCAATCCATTCGCGCCGCACTGCAACCCCGGCTTGCTGCATCGCATCGCGATAGCCCAGCTGGCGAAGCTCGCTGGCCGGTTCGTTGGCAATGCCCAGAAAAGCGATTTGGCGGTGCCCCAATTCCAGCAGATGCAGTGTCGCCTGATAAGCTCCCAATCGGTCGTCGCGCGCGATGCTGTGAACGTTTTCTCCTTTCTCGATATTTTGAAACGCCACCACCGGCATGCCGCGTTCCTGGATGGTATCGATATGCTGGGCCACTTCACCCAGCACGATCACACCATCGACGCTGTTAGTCTGAATCAGCCGTGGCAGGTTATCCGAGCGCATCAGGCAAACACAGATGTCGAGATCGAGTGCTTCACCGGCTGCCTCCATCCCTTCGATAAGAGGGGTGAAGAACGGAATCCGGCGCGGTGCCAAACCCAGCGGCGGAAAGACAACGGCAATGGTGTTGGTTCGCACCCGCCCGCCGTAGCGTTTGTTAATCAGTTGGCGTGCGGCATGATTAGAGTTTTCGTCGTAGCCCAATTCGCGCGCCGCTTCGCGTACCCGTTCCTGGGTGCCGACAGCCACCGAAGCGTGGCCTTTCAAAGCCATCGCAACCAGCGAGCGGGAGATTTGCAGCTTGTCGGCGATCTGTTGTTGGGTAACGCTCATAACCGTTTTCTGTCAGCCTTCTTTTGACACGTGTCAGATTATACCCCGCAATGATAGTTTTTAAACATTTTTTTCGTGGAATATTTCCTTTTGTGTTTTTTGTGCCTTTTCGTGGCTATCCTCATTTATACGCGTTACGCCGATAAGCCGCAGGCGTCATGCCGGTTTGCCCTCGAAACACGCGGTGAAAATGCTCCGCCGAGCCAAAACCGCTCCGCTTGGCGATGTCTTCAATGTTCTGACGGCCTTCTTCCAACAGGCTTTTTGCCAGGGCGATGCGCTGGTAACGCAGGTGCTCGATGGGCGAAAGCCCGGTTTCGCGCTGCAACAGGCGGCATAAGTAGGCAGTGCTTACGGGGATAGCGGCTGCACATTGGGCCACTGTCACCGGGCGATAGGCTTGTTCTTCAATCCAGGCCAGGGCACGCTCTGTGATGGGCGAAAGCTCGCCGTGTTGCCAGGTGTGGTGCAGAGGCACTTCACGCAGTAGCTCGCGTATCATGTCGGGAAAGCGGTGGCGGATGTCGTCGAATGAATAGAACTGGAGAATCTCCTGCTGCAAGCGCCGAAACACCCGCGACAGGCTGTGCGTGGTATCGAGATCGCATATCAACAGGCAAACGAATTCCATCATCCGCTTTTGCACTCCGTTGATATGGCGATGATAGCGATACATCACAGTGCCCATCCAGGCTTCGAGGGCGGCTTCCCAATGAGAGGGCGAATGCAAGCCTTGTCGTTCCAACGATTCGCGAATGCGCCGCAAGGCCAGGCGGCGGGCATCGAGTTCATCGCTCAAAGAAAGTGAAAACGGCGTATCGCGGGTGAACAGCTCCAACTCTTTACGGCGCAGTTGCACGGCGGCATTTTGCAGGCAACTGATGAGCGCCGTTGGTTTTTCGCAGCACACCGCCTCGCCGTATATCCAACCGCGCCGGAGAGTGAGCGGCGCCATGTTATCGGGCGTCCACATGATGTAGATGGTGCCGGGGTGCAGGTGCCAGTAGTATCTCTGGTGCTGCCGGCCATCGGGCACCCGGGAACCGCCGCGCGGAAAGCGGGCCGCACAGATTTGCACGGGAAAGCGCAGTCCCATCTCCGCAAACCCCCGCTCTATTTCGCGTGGGGCCACTTGAAGCGCGTTAAAGACGGCTTCGCGCATCTGCTCAAAACCAACAAGGTCAGATTTCATCATATATCAGGCAAAAACCCTAATATTTTCCCTCTAAAGCTGATGTAATCTTAACCTATCCGTTGTTTTCAGGGAGAGATTCATGTCGATTGCCGGTTTTATTAACGAGCCAGCGCGCCAGTTAAAAGTTGGGGGCAGCTACGATGTCATCGTGGCGGGCGGCGGTTTGGCGGGAGTGGCCGCTGCCGTGGCGGCGGCGCGCGCCGGAGTTTCGGTTTGTCTCATCGACAAGGCGTTCGGCCTGGGTGGGCTGGCAACCCTGGGGCAGGTGACTGTGTGGCTACCGCTCTGCGATGGCTTTGGGCGGCAGGTCACTGCCGGGCTCAGTGAAGAGATGCTCAAGCTCTCGGTAGACCTTCAAGCCCAAGACAATGCCACTGCGCGTTTCATCGGCGTGCCCGAAGCCTGGAAGGGCAACGGCACGCTGGAAGAACGCAAGAAATCGCGTTATCTCACTCGCTTTAATCCCACCTTTTATATGCTGGCGCTTGAAGAGTGGCTGCTGCAAGCCGGGGTGGAACTGCGCTACGATACGCGCCTGTGCGGTTTGCATCACAGCGATGACAAAATCACGCACGTGGTGATTGAAGACAAAGCCGGGCGCAGCGCCCTGGCTTGCAACAGCCTCATCGACGCCACGGGCGATGCCGACGTGTGCCATCTGGCGGGCGAGCCGACTCAAGTCCTTGATGGCAACGTATTGGCCGGTTGGTTCTATACGTTGCGTGAGAACGGTCTGCACCTGCATGGCATGACACGGCCCTACGACAAGCAAGGCGCTCAAAACGAGAAAGGCGCTCCGTTTTTCCGGGGCGATATCCCCGAACAGATCACCGCGCAGTTGGTCGGGTCGCGGGCAATGGCGCGGGAAAAAATCGCCGAGATGCGCGAGCGCGACCCCGAACGCGACGTGCAGATTTTCAGCGTGCCCACCCAGCCCTGCTTTCGCATGACGCGCCGCCTCGATGCGCCGTTTTCCATGAACGTGGCTCATACCCATCAGTATTTTGAGGATACGGTGGGCCTGATTAGCGACTGGCGCAAAGCCGGACCGGTGTTTCCCATGCCCAAACGTTCGCTATTGGCTCCCGGGCACCGCAATTTGATGGCCGTGGGACGTTGTATGGGGGCCGACCCCACAATGTGGGACGTGACGCGGTGTTTTCCGGGTTGTGTGATGTCGGGTGAAGCCGCCGGAGCGATTGCGGCGCTTTCGGTGAAGCAAGGTGACAACGATGCTCACGCCTTGCCAGTGGAAGCAGTACAAAAGTATCTGACAGCCACCGGGAATTTGTTAGACCCGGCATTAGCACAACCGGCAGAACAATAATGGCGCGCCAACGCCCGTAGGGGCGCAGCATGCTGCGCCCTGGGCATCATGCTTATTCCTGTCAACAGACAAGGACCAGACCCGTAGGGGCATGGCGTGCCATGCCCCATACAACCAGCCTCCAGTCCCCAGCCTCACTCCCCAATCAACTTCAACAACACCGGCCATGCGTCGTCGGCGTAGAAACGGTGGCCGCCATTGCCAACGACCTGTTTGCAGTTGTCTTTCGCCCCGGCAGCGGCATAGATTTTTTGCACGTTGCGAAATGCCTTGCGGGCACCGGCTAAGGGGAAAATGGGATCTTCGGCTCCGGTGACAATAACCAGCGGCTTGGGCGCAAACAAACCGGTTACATCGGCTGATTCGGCGTATTGCAAAATGCCGGGGATGTAGTTGTCGGCGCAGTGGTAAATCGACATGATCGAATCGGCATAGGTGCAAAATGCACATGAGGGCATGGCGAAAGAAAGGCGTGGCAAAAGAGCTGCGGCGTAGATGCTAATAGTCCCGCCGCCGGAGTTGCCCATCACACCGATGCGCTTCATATCGACATCGCCACGCGCAGCCAGATAGTCGATACCGCGATCGACATCGAACACGCGCTCACCGGCCAGGGTGCGACCGAGCATCAAGGCGTGCATCACGGCGTCGTGGCAGCCGTGGGAAGAGACGGCTTCCTGATGCTGTTCGCGGCGCAGACCGAAGCTGCGCTGCTCGATGCAGAGCGCTGCTACGCCGCGCTTCATACAGCCGATGGCGAAATCGCGGTCGCCTTCAATCTCCTTGGGAATGGTCTCGTCGTCGCGTTCCACACCGATGGAGTTGTGCATGCCGGTGGAGTGGCCCTGCAGGCAAATCATGGTGGTGTAGGGGGCCTGAGCTTCGTGGGGTACGCACCAATAGGCGACGAGATCGCATTTGGGTTCCACCGTGAAGGAGATTTTTTCAAAAGTACCCAGTGGCGTTTCGCGTTTCCACAGCGTGCGCACTTTGAGCGGCTTGCCGTCGTGTTGGGGCATGCCGATGAGTTGCTGCAATTTACGGCGCAGCGAACGCTGCCAGGCTTTCACGTCGCTGCCGTCGTAGGCCAGGCTTGGCGTCATGTTCTTCATGACGTATTGATGGTTGAGCGAGGGCGAGAGGTTGAGGGCGGGGGTTTTGGTGTTCATGATTTTATCTGCGGCGGCATCTGCCGGGTGATTGAAGGAGCAAATTGCAAAGCGAAGAGATGCCGTACTTATAAAATTTCATAATGCCACAGATAGCCGGTTTAGAGAAGTGCGGAATTTTTTATCAACGATG
>DAITOV010000044.1:0-21373 GCA_036833945.1 Abditibacteriia bacterium | reverse complement strand
AGCGAAACTTCACGCCGGGCGCGACATAGCGCTCTGTTGCAGCCACTTCAATCTGTTGCAGTTGCGGGACATACTCGCCTTTTTCGGTCGGAAAAAACCAGCGCACGCCCAGCGATTCGAGCCACTCCCACACGGCGTAGGCGGCTGCGGTGTCGCTGCTGCCCGCCATGAATATAGTGTTCTTACGCACTACCAGAGCAAAGGCATCGGGGTCGGCGGCGTGGTCGCGCTTCAGCATGGCAGCAATGTTTGCAGAAAGCGGGTGGCGCCCCACAACGAAGGTTTTGGAGGCGTCTGCGTTATCGGCACGATTAATTGCCAATTCCCAGCCGGCCATCTTTTTGATGTAGTTTTGCAACTCGCTGGCGGCGAAGACTTCCATATCCGAAGGCGTTGAGGATAAGACGATACGCCAGGTGTTATCGACTTGAACGCGGTCTTGTTGGGCGTTTGCTGAATGGGTAAGCAAACAAATCATCGTAAGGGCGATGAGAAGGTATTTTGCAATGTGTCTCATAGAATAGTTTGAAATAATGGAAGCTTGCTCCCTCGAATTAGGAGTTAGTTAACAAAGGGGTTCCATGCCGGATTGCAGTTGGCTATCGTTGTCGAGGGGGCGGCGAGGTTGCAATCGCCACTGGCTCTGTAGGTGCCAATAACTCTTGAGGGCATCATCCATTTGGCATGTCCATCGGCAAACGAGAATGATGTGCCATCGAAGTGCGGCGCCATCAGGCGGCGTGTATTTGGATTCGTGTCGCCAGCATAGTTCCGATAATTACTGGCATTCCCGAGGGCAGCAAACGCACTGTTATAGTCGAAGTGCATAATGACTTCCGACTGGCGCTGGATTTCGGCCGAGGCCGCAGGAGGACTATAAGCTGGCAACGACCCATATTCAGGCCGTGCTGTGCCACTAATACCCAGGTTGTAGCCGTAGGAGGGATTGTCGGTGGGAGCGGTTGCCGAAGGACAGACGAATATCTGCACGCTTTTGACATACGGATAAATCATGTCCATCCATGAAACCCAGTTTCCCCCCGGATTGCCATCACTGGTTGCGAAGGTTCGTCCGGGCATTCCCGGCGTAGTTTGCGTCTTATATGGCCCGCCCCACGGGCCATCTAACGGTGGTGGAAAACGCTCGTCGTAATCTTGGAGGTATTGCATCGTTCCGAGGCCAATCTGCTTCAAATTGCTGACACAACTCGTCCGGCGCGCATTTTCGCGCGCACGAGCAAAGACGGGAAACAGGATCGCTGCGAGGATCGCTATTATAGCTATGACGACAAGCAACTCTATAAGGGTGAAACCGCGATTCTTACCGAGAACTCCAACCGTTTTGATTTGTTTCGACATCGTATTCTCCTTTACAGTTTAATTTTAAAAAAGTTGTCAACGGCTTACGGGGGGAGCCGTTGATTCACGAATCATCAACTCTACCGGGTAGAGGTGTAAATCGGGTTCGACAGTTTCGCCTTTCATTTGTCTGAGCAAAGCGTTGGCTGCATCAGTGCCGACCTCTTCGAGCGGAACCCGAACTGTGGTGATTTGTGGGATGCGCGGCGGGGCGATTTCAACGCCGTCGAAACCGGTTACGCTGACATCTTCGGGAACCCGTAAACCGGCTTCCTGCAAGGCTTCAATAGCCCCGAGGGCCGCCATGTCGTTTTGCGCCATTACAGCGGTGCAGCCTAATTCGTGCCAATCTTCTTCCAACCAGTGCTTCATCACATGGTAGGCACTCCGTCGATAGTTGGGCAACGGGTCCAGCGGGGCGAAAAGATTGCGCCTCCATTTAGGTTCACGGGCAATGCCGTTCTCACTCAGGACATTTTCCCAGGCTTCTAAGCGTAACTTTATCGGGCAGTTGAGCCTGTTGCGTCGCAATGGCGGTGGGATTTCCATCAGGCAGGCGATGCGTCGATGGCCCAGATCAATCAAGTGCTGCGCCAGCATTCGTGCGCCGTTGCTATCGTCGGGCATGTAGCTGGGAGCGTCGCTCACCGCGTTTAAACAGCACACCCAGGGGATGCCTGCAGGGAGATAACGTCCGATAGCACCTTCATTGATCATCACCACGCCCTCGACACGATCCCAGCCGACGGGTGAATCGGTATCGAGCAAAACGATTTGCTTTTCGCCGCTGCGCAAAGTTTGTAGCATCCCTTTCAGGAAGATTGCGTCGTAATTGAAGTGGTTGCGTGAAGCGAAATTCATCCCTGGTATGCCTACCAGGCCCGATTGCGGGGCAGGTGAAGCATTGGGCGCGACGTCGTTTTGAGAACCTGCCGTCACGTTTTCCGTTGGGGGCTGGTTTGCGGGGGAAAGCTTCGGTTCGCTTTCCTCCGCGATAAAGACCCCCACTTTCTCCCGGCGAACGATGAGTCCTTCACTCTCCAACAATGCCAGCGCCCGGTCGAGTGTGGCCTGACTGAAGCCAGACTGCTTCATCTGCGAAAACGACGGCAAACGCTCCCCTGGGCGTAACTGCCCGGTGCGAATTTGTTTGCGGATGCGTTCAGCCCAGATTTGATATTTCGGTGTAGGGCTGTTTGGAGTCTGCATAGCTTTGTATCGGTGTAGAATCTGTATCTATGCAGTTATTATACCCCTGGAGAACAGGTTCTAAACATAAATTTAATAATTCGGTAAAAAACGCCACCAAAGCTTGTAAGCTTTGGTGGCGTTTTTTACTGACGATTGATTTGCGAACCCTGAGCGTGAGCGACGGGCTGGCATTGGCGCTTGCAAAACTGTGAAGTCAGCCCGTCGCTCACGCTCAGGGTTCGCAAATAGATGCACCTATCCAGCTCAAAAAAGAGGGAAAGCCCATATTTTATGGGCTGTTAATTTGTGGGTTTGGGCTTGTAATAATCGCGCGAGAGCAGTTCCCGCTTGCTTCCGCTTGCACTGCTGATAGTGCGATAGGCTTGCGAGCGCGTCCCGTTGCTTCGTGAGAGAATGCTCGATTCTACCGTGACGCTGGAAGTGCGGGCGGCGGTGCCGTAAAGGCGGACATGGTAACGCCCGCCGCGCACCAGGGTTTGGACGTAAATCGGGCCGCTGGTAGTATTGCGAAAACGCATGTCTTTCTGGCCCCAGTAAATAGCGGCATCGCGCGAAGCCGGGGCATACGTGACACGGAATGAATGGGGATGGCGTTCCACAATCGGCAGGCCTGCCAGCAGTGCGGCGTTGTAGATGGTAGTGGAACACTGGCAGATACCGGCTCCCACGCCATCGACGATTTCGCCGTTGACGAACATCTTGGCTTCCTTCCAGCCGTTGGCGGCATTGCGTGGTCCGATGGCTTTGTTGGTGGAGAAAATCGCACCGGGCGCTACGATGGTGCCGTTCACGTTCTCGGCCGACATTTTCAGGTTTTTAGTGCGCCCACGAATACCGGCATCATAGGGCGTAGAATACTGCGCCAACAAATATTTGAACTGGCTGTTCGTGCCGGTGCCGGCCTGGCGTGCGACGACCAGTTCGGCGTAGGATTGGGGAGGATCGTTCTCCAATGCGGCTTGCACCCTTAGGGCCGAACCTTCAACGGCTAATGTGACCGAGCCGCTGCCGCCGGAGATGACATTTCCTGCGGAATCGATATCGAGAACCGAAGTCGTGGGGCGGCGGTTGATTTTAGCCGCCAAAGTCTGCATGGCCTTGGTGGCCTGCTTCAGATCGACTTCAAAACGCACCGGCACATCGCCACCGGAAGAAGAGAGGGCGCGGGCATCGTTGAGCAGCTTGTAATAGGGAATGCTGGCACCCAGTTCCGAGCGGCGCAGGCGCTGGGCGCGTTCGCCGTCCCACAGCTCCACGTAAGCACGCAGCTTATCCTGATGAGCTGCACGGATTTTCTGGATGACCTGGGTATCGTTCAAGCCGCGAATCGAAACACCACCAATGGAAAGCGGTTTGGGCGCAGCTGGCTTTTGCACTTTGGGCGGCGGTGCCGGAGTGGCGCGCGGGGCGGGGCGGGGCGTAGGTGTGGGGGGTGGCGATGAAGCCACCGGCGGCAGTGAGGTGGGGGCTGAACGCGGGGTTTCAACCTGGCTGGGGGTGTCTTTGCCCAGGGCAGGGGAAGGCAATTGTGCAGTTGCGGGAAACGTCGAAAAGGCACAGGCAATGAACGGCAAAAACAGGGCGACAGGGCGCGGCATATGGACGGACATGTTGAGAAGTTTAGCAATCTATGGACCAAGAGGCTTGAAATGGAGAAAAAAGCATTTTGAACCTCGGTTGGAATCTGTTAAAGAAATAGGACTAATATGAAACTATTCACTTTTCGTTCGATGATGCGCTCGGCGTTGCTGGCAGCTTGTATCGGCAGCGTCTTCACGATTGCAACAGCCCAGGCGGCTCCCGACACGTTGTATCAGGTATCTACCCTGCAAACGCTTTCGCAGGGACATTTTGACAGTTCTATCTCGTTCAAAAACCTGCGCAAAAAAGGTGACTTTGGCGTCGGCGCTCTCGACAAACTCGATGGCGAACTGATTCTTCTCGACGGCAAGGGCTGGCAGGCCCGTTTTGATGGAAAAGTCGTGCAGGTGAAAGATAAAGATAAATTACCTTTTGCGGTGGTTACCCATTTTCGTCCCTCCTTGAAAAAGCGCGTCAATAGCCGATTGGAATATAAAGGACTTGTCCAGGAACTGAACGAATTATTACCCACGCGCAATGCCCCGGTTGCCATCAAAGTGCATGGACGTTTCTCGGTGCTCAAAGCCCGTAGCGTTGCAGGGCAGCAGCGTCCTTATTCCACTTTGGCCGAAGCCGTTAAAAAGCAAGTGGAATGGCAGTGGGAAGATATCGAAGGCACCATGGTTGGTTTTCGCTTTCCCCAGTTTCTCTCTGGTGTGAACCTGGCCGATTATCATTTCCACTTCATCGCGGACGACAAAACCCGGGGAGGGCATGTCCTCGATGCCGTTATCCGTAATGCCACTATTGAACTGAGCGTGCTGCGCAAGTTCGAAATGGATTTGCCAACGACGCAAGAGTTCGATCAACGCAACCTGGACTGACGCGGGAGTGACTCCTTGCAGAAAAAGACGGGATTCATTGAAGAATCCCGTCTTTTTACTTTGACGCTATCCGAAAACGTTAGCGGTTGCGAAGGATCGAAACGCTGGCGTTGCGGATATCGTTGTTGCCGGTGCGCTGGCCGTAAACGCGAACCACATCTCCGCGGTCGATTCGGCGATTGCTGGAGTTGGGATAGACGTTGTAGGTGCGTCCGCCAACACGCAAGTCGAATTTGTTACGACCATCAGTTCCGGTGACCGTGCCGGTGTAGGATTCATAACGGTTACGATCCCAACGATCATCGCGGCGGTCACGGCGGTCGCGGCGATCACGACGGTTACGGTTACGATCCCAACGATCATCACGGCGGTTCTTATCGCGGTATCCCCAGGCCGGAGCATGACGAGGCGGATCTGCTTGAGCAGTCTGGGTGGCACTCAGAAAAGGAACTGCGGCAATAGCGGCAACAGCCGAGAGGGTGAGCGCTTTTTTCACATTGCCGGCGACATTGCCTGTGCTTTTGGTAAAGATGGTTTTCATTGTCTTTCACTCCTTGAAATAGACTCTGTTTCAGAAGCAATGTGCATTTACTATGCCCGTCTTGCTTCGATGTGGGTAAGGACGCTACCTCCATTCTGGAGTTCAAAAAGAATACTTCATAATCTGGAAAAAATGGCGAGATAAAGGAAAATTAGCGAGATGAGTGGTTGCCAGTGCCCTGAAGCATTGCTATAATGTTTCCGCGTTCCTTTGCTCTGCCGAGCTATATTTTATAGCGACTAAAAGTACTCGATATTACCGGCTGGCGCGCAGGGACTCAATCCAATTCAAGCACCCCATCACACGCCACCACGTTTTGCCGTTACCAATGTGCCTGCCTTGCCTGAGCATCACGATTTCAGGCCGGCATGGTGTGCGTCTCAAGGAGAATTCAGTGGACAACACCCAGACCAACCCGACCGACCCGGCACAAGCTGCCAACGAACCTGCGACCGACCAGTCGCGCCGCACCCGTCAGCCTTCCATGGCTCAGATCATGGAATCTGATGAATTCAGCGCCTATCTTTCCGGTGCTGAAAACCTCACCCGCAATGCCCTGTTGAAAGGCATTGTTGCCCATGTCGATGAGAACACCGGAGTTCTGCTCGTCGATGTAGGTGCCAAGAGTGAAGGTATCGTCGCCAAGAATGAAGTAGGCGATGATGTCGTCAAAACCGGCGACGAAATTGAAGTCGTCGTTCTCCAGTCTGAAAACGAAGATGGCCATCCGGTGCTGTCGAAGCGCCGCGCCGATTTCGAGCGCCTGTGGCGTTCCATCGTGGAAGCCCGCGACAGCAAGGTGCACCTCGAAGCGACTGTGACCCGTGAAGTGAAGGGCGGCCTCATTGTTGATTTGGGCGTTTCCGCCTTCATTCCGGCCAGCCATGTCTCTTCCCGCAGCCGCGCCAACCTGGGTCACCTGGTCGGCAAGACCATTCCGGTTCAGGTCATCGAAGTCGATCGCAAGAAAGACAAGGTCATCGCTTCCCATCGTTTGGCAGCCGACGCTGAGCGCCACGAGCGCGAGGAAGAAGCCTGGGGCAGCCTGGAGAAGGACACCACCGTTGAGGGTATCGTGCGTCGCATCACCGACTTCGGTGCGTTCGTTGACATCGGCGGCGTTGATGGTCTCTTGCACGTTCGCGAAATGGCCTGGAACCGTGTCGAACATCCTTCCCACGTGGTGAAGAAAGGCCAGAAGCTGCAGGTTCTGGTTCTCGACATCGACCGTGAGAACAAGAAGATTGCCCTGGGCCTCAAGCAGTTGCAGAGCGATCCGTGGAAGAAAGCCGCCGCAGCCTACAAGACCGGCCAGAACGTGACCGGCAAGGTCACCCACATCGCTCCTTCTTGCGCTTTCATCGAGTTGGAAGAAGGCATCGAAGCCATCATTCCGATTTCGGAGATGAGCGAAGAGCGCATCAAGACCCCGGAAGAAGTATTGACCGTCGGTCAGGAAGTGGAAGCCCGCGTCAAGCAGGTTCAGCCTGGTCAGCGTAAAATCACCTTGAGCTTGCGCGCTGCCGTGCGCGACAAGGAACGTCGCGAAACCCGTGACGCCATCCGCGAAGTCAACCAGCGCGCCACCGGTGGTAGTGGTAGCGACGGTGGCGGAGCCTTGAAGCTTGGCGACATCTTCGGTGCCCAGCTCCGCGAAGCCCGCGAGCGCACCAAAGAGCGCAAAAAGACCCGTGATGAAGCTCGTACCCGCGCCCAGCAGTTAGCTGAAGAAGAAGAGAGCGACTGGGATGGCGACACCGATGTCGTCGATGTCGATGTTCAGGAAGACGACGAATCGTAAAACGGTTTTGAGTTAAAATGAAAAGTGGCGAGAGCATGCCTGCATGCTCTCGCTGCTTGATATATTGACTGGCCTTGCCAAGTACGCTTGAGAGCGGATATAATGCAAAGGCTTGTTTTTTAAAAAGACGTTTCTTCGGAGATATATTCGTTCATGCCGACAATTTCACAATTGATTCGCAAAGGGCGCAAGCCCAAGCCGCAGAAGTCGAGCACTTCGGCGTTTAAAGAAGCTTTCAACAGCGTGCGTGGCGCGCCGACGGCCGACTACAATGCGCCGTTGATGCGTGGCGTTTGCTTGCAGGTTAAGACCGACAAACCCAAAAAGCCCAACTCGGCGCTTCGCGCCAAAGCGCGTGTGCGTTTGAGCAACCGCAAAGAAGTCACCGCCTACATCCCGGGCGAAAAGCACAACCTGCAGGAACACAGCGTGGTTCTGGTTCGTGGCGGTCGTGTGAAGGACATGCCGGGTATCAAATACAAGATCGTCCGTGGCGCTCTCGACTGCGCCGGTGTGGCCGACCGCAAGACCAGCCGCAGCAAATACGGCGCAAAGCGTCCCAAAGCTTAATAAAATTGATCTTGGATCTTAGAACTTAGATCTTAGGATTGTTGTTTTTCCTGAATTCTAAGACTAAGCTCTACGAACGGAGTGAGTAAGAAATATGAGTCGTAAAGGACCTCAAAGAAAGCGTGTTATGCCGGGCGATCCGGTTTTCAATTCGCCGTATGTACAGCGTTTCATCAACTCCTTGATGAACGACGGTAAGAAGAGCACCAGCGAGCGCATCTTCTACAACGCCATGACCATCATCGAAGAGAAGAGCGGCCGCAATCCGCTGGAAACTTTCTCCACCGCGATGAAGAACGTCATGCCGACCGTGGAAGTTCGTTCCCGCCGCGTCGGTGGTGCCACCTATCAGGTGCCCCAGGAAGTGCGTCCAGATCGTAAGGTCGCTCTCGGCCTGCGTTGGATGATCAACGCCGCCCGCGCCCGCAACGAGAAGACCATGGCCGACAAGTTGGCCGGTGAACTCATGGACGCCGCCCGCAACGCCGGAACTGCCATCAAAAAGAAAGAAGACACCCATCGCATGGCCGAAGCCAACAAGGCATTCGCCCACTACCGCTGGTAAATCTTTCGCCAAGAAAAGAAAAAGCCGGACGCTCCCAAGAGCGTCCGGCTTTTTCTGTTTGAAGAACCACGCGCGTGAGCGAGTGGAAGGACTCGCCATTTTTGCTTTTCCGGTGATCTTTGAGCCTGGTAAGAGGCTTTTGCCCTTCCACTTGCTCACGCGCGTGGTTCTTCAGGAGTGACTTTTCTCAAGCTCCGGATTCGTATGTTGCTGTCTACTCCTCATCCGAATTGATATGATAGTTCTGTCAGCGAATTCTGCGTTTGATTGTCTTTCATTTTGCAATGCGACCAACTGTTCCTTCTCAAATTCGGCAGTTAGAAAGCCTGTTGATCGAAAAGTTTATTCCCTGGCTGCAAAATGATGCTCCGTTCGTGTTACTGGATGCGCCGCCCCGCAGCCAAACACCATTGACGATCACTGAGGAAGAGAAGCCGCCATTACCTCCGATACCGGCACGCAAAATCTATCCGCATGTGCGCTCTTGGAAAGATGAGAGCTTGAATTCAATTGACGTCCCGGTGCTGGGTTGTCTCTTTGAAGGTCAGGCCGATTACCGTGTGCGTTGCCCCTCGGGAGAAGGCCGTATGGAGTGGACCGTACCGTTGCAAGCCGGGATGTTTTTCTTTGTGCCGCCCGGTGTTCCTTTTACGATGGGGCGCTGTGAGAGTCAAGGCAATTATGCCCGCGCAGTGCTGATTCATTTGCGCCGCGATTGTATCAACTGCTTTGCCTACACCATGGATACGCGGAGGATCTGGCAAACTCCGCGCGTTTTCCTCTATGAACTCGAAGCGCAATTGTTAGCTGAGCGCCTGTTGCGGGAATTACGCCGGACGGGTGAAATATGGCCGCGCATTGCGTCTCAGTATGCGTTGTTGATTTTAGATTTAATGCTGCGGAGTATCCGCGAAAGACGTTATACCGATGAGCATGGCGTTGTCTGTATCTTGCAGCAGGCTCAGGCAGTGCCGGAGTTTGGTTCACGGTTAGACGGGGGAATGCAGCGCGCTGAAGAATACATCTTGGAGCATCTGGAAAACCCAGCACTTTCTTGCCGCGATATTGCTTTGCATATCGGCATTTCCGAGCGTCATCTCGAACGTTTATTTAAACAGAAAACCGGATTGGCTCCGTTCCAGTTTGTGCAACAACAACGGCTCGAAAAAGCCAGGATATTGCTGATGAACCCGGGCTTATCCATCCAGGCCGTTGCACACTACTGCGGTTTTCGACGCACTTCACATTTCAGCGCCTGGTTTACTCGCCATCAACACTGCTCGCCAACCGAATATCGCAAAAGCTAAAGTGTCGGAAAGAGGAAAATGATGTCGGGCAGAGGAAAATTTTAGGCAAACTCGTTGTTTTTCACAAGCTTGGACGGGATATAGCCTTGCGTATACTATAGCTATGTGTCATTAAGTGAATTTTAATCCATCCGAACAATCAGGAGGAAAACATGAGCAACTGTAAAACGCGGCCTGGAGCATTTACTCTGATAGAGTTGTTGGTTGTTATAGCTATAATAGCTGTCCTGGCGTCGATTCTCTTCCCTGTATTCGCCCGTGCCAGAGAAAATGCACGGCGCACGTCTTGCCTCTCCAACCTCAAGCAGATGGGGCTGGCGATGATGCAATATACGCAGGATTACGATGAATCGTATCCGGCTTATCAATCGAGTGGGATGGGGTCTAACCCACCCGGTGGAACTTGGAGCCTGGGAACCGATTCTTCCGGGTATTATATTTGGGCGTGGCCGCAGATTCTTTATCCGTATCACAAAAGCATACAGGTCATGAATTGCCCGTCGGGTGCCGGTGATGTCTATGCCAACCGCCCTATCCGTGGAAACTACGGGGCGAATGTGAGTCTTATCGGGCCTTCCAGTGCCATCGTCAAAATCGCTACGGTAGCGGCTCCCGCCAGCACCTATGCCATGATGGATGCGGGGTATTACATTATGTATACCGCCTATGCGATGCCGGGCTCTTCTTCTGCCAGGGCGCAATATGGCTACTACCTGCCTGGTATTGGTGAACTGGGAAACGCCTGTAACCCCAACTTGGACGGTGCCACGGGAACCACGTATGATTTGCTGAAGGGCGATTGCGTCGATGGCCGTCACTTTAGTGGAGTGAATATGGCCTTTGCCGATGGGCATGTTAAATGGCTCAAGACAAGTGTGGTGAGCGCCGAAGCGCTTAAGCCTCTTCCCAATCGCTATGGTGCCTGGAATCCGGCCAACTCGTAACGACTCTATTTCGTAAAGAAGAAACTCATGAAAGTACAGCGAATGCTTTTACTGCCCGGCCTGGCTTTGGCGGCTTGTCTACCGGCTCAGGCCGATTCCCCCAATCTGATCGACAATGGTCATTTCGAACAATTAAAGGAAGGGCTGCCGGTTGGCTGGACTGCGCCCCAAGGCTCCGAAATTATTAAAACCGCTTTTCCGGTTGAGGAAGGTCGCGGTGTATCGGCCCAGGTCGAATTATTGCGCAGTGGCGACAAGGGGGCCTATTTCGGTAAGTCGGTGAAAGTCGAGCCGAATACGCGCTATCGACTGTCGCTGCTGGCGCGCATGAGCAAAGGGAAAATCACCGTCGCAGTGGGAGGCGGAACGGGTGATAACAAGCTCAACATTCGCGTGCTGGGTGAGCCAAGCACGCGTATGCCGATGGCTCCTTTGTTCTGGGAAGCGCCCTGGTATAAAAACCTCATTTTCAAGGCCAATGAGTGGCAGCCGGTGACTATAGAATTCGATTCCGGTGATCTAACACAGGTCGCGGTGTCTTTTGGTGCCTACTTCACAGCCGGGCAATATTCGTTCGATGATGTTTCATTGACGAAAATTGGTCCTTCACCCAACGGTCAATAAAACGAGGCTCACCATTTCTGCTCAAAGTCATGAAAAAATTTCTCTTTAAAACCCTGCTGCTGGTCTTGATAGTTGCTCCAGCCTCAGCGCAAACCACGCTTAATTTTGAGATTGTCGATGGCAAAAACAATCGTCGCGTGCTGCAAACGGCAGATAATACGGCAAGCGCCGATGGCATTCGCGTGACGAGAAGTTACACCGCTGCGCAAAAAGATCGGCCCGAAACCTGGCGCTTCACGGTCACGAATAACTCTTCTTCCCAGCGCTGGTTTTACCTCAACTGGGAAACGCCCTGGAATGCTGCTCAGGGTAAAGAACGCTTACGCTATTGGGGCGGCAAAGGCGCTCCCGTAACAGGGGCTGCATTACAGCAAACTCCGTCTACCAATGCAGGGCTGAATGCTTCGATGCTCCAGGCCATCTATGACGATAAAAATGGGTTGGCTCTGGCATTACCGCCCGATGAGATCGTTTCGCAGTTCGAGCAGTCGTTGCGCCCGGAGCAGAATAATACTTTACGCTTGCGGCTACAGGTTCCCCTCGTCCTCGATGCCGGGCAGAGCGACACTTTCCCTGTCGAGGTTTATCGCTTCACTCCGCGTTATGGTTTTCTGGATGCATTGCAGAAGTATCATGCCGCCCACCCGGCCGCTTTCAATGCCCGCACCGATATCGATCCGCGTGCCGGTGGCGTCTCCGGTTCACGACCCTGGACAGCATTAGCGGTGGGAAAACCGCTGTTGGCCTTTGAAGAAACCCGGCGTTTTGGCGGCGATTGGGAATGGTTCTATGCGCAGTTCCGCCGCACCGGCGATATTTATACGCGCGATAAGTTCTGGGATTACACACCGGCGCGGCCTTTCAATAAATACCGCGCTCTGGAATCGGCTCAGGTCTTTCGCGACACACGCCATCGCAATCTGGAAAGCATCAATGCCGCCGGTGCGGTGCCGGCGTTCTATGTCCCGGCCTTTCTTTATGCCGAAGAGCAGTTGGCCCAGCAGGAGTATTCCGGATCGATCATTCGCAAGTCGGACGGCACCTTTGCCCGCCATTATAAAACTCCCTGGGTGACATATAGCGACAACGAAATCTTGATGTATCCGTGGGGCAACAAGTTTGCCCAGCAGAGCATGGAAGATGCCCGGCAATTGGTCGAGGAAAACAATGTTCCGGCTTTCGGCTACGACATCATGGCCGGTGGCGTGCAGTTCCGTGGTGAAGGCTTGGACAAGTCGCCGCGCCGCGCTTTCGATGCCAATGGCGTTTATGTGGACAGTGCGGTTGGTATCGCCAAGATCGCGGATTTCACGCGTAATCTGGAAAATAAAGGGCGCAAAGTCGGCCTGGTTGGAAATGCGACGAATGAAAGCCGTCCGTTTTTAGTCGCCCGTTCCGACAGCCTGATGTTCGAGCAGCCGCCTTATTACTATGCCGAAGAACTCACTGCACTGCGCTATGCCGCCGGGCATAAGGTGATGACTTTCTGGATTGGTTGGAAGTTGCCCGATCTGCTGAAATGGGAAGAAATGACACCCGAGCAGTTGCGCGTTGCCTATCGGGGCGCGGCAGACTACACACGCCTGGCTGCCTACCGTTACGGGGGGTATCCTTCGGCGACCTGGCATAACGGCGTGCCGGAGATCGTGCGGATGTCGGCACAGTTGAAGGAAGTCATCTTACAAGGCTGGCAGGCGGTTCCGGCAGTGCGAGCCGCCAGTGGCGAGCTACCGTCTCATATCTGGCCAGCGCGTTATGGCAATGACCTGGGTAGTTATCTCACTCTGGGAAATGCCGAAAAAACTCCGTGGAGCGGGCAGGTCGCCGTTGATAACGACTACCTGGGCGCTTCGAATTATCTCTTCGCAGACCTGGCAGGAAAGCCGTTGCAGCAAACCGTGCGGGGACGCACCACCGTAGTAAACGTGACAATTTCGGCTCACGAAACATTGGTTTTGCGCGCGGTGGCTGCTGCCTCGGCTACCGCTTCGGGTGAAGCGTCTCTCAACTGGAAGGACGATGGTGCCAGCGGTGTTTTAAGTATCGCAGGGGCATTACCCGTGACCAGGACACTTGCGCCGCGTAGCGGCTGGGGGCAGCCTGTAGCCAATGGGCAAAATCGTCAGTTCAAATCGCTCTTTCTGGAGTCGCCTGCGCAAGAAGTCCGCGAATTTCCTTTCTTCGACGCGGCGAATACAGCGCAGATTGTCGTCTCGCAAAATCCCAGCGACGAAGAATTATGGGCGGCGCAGCGTCTGCAGGATTATTTCCGGTTCTGGGGCCAGGAAGGAATGCAACCGGCGCGTGAAATTGAATTGCCTATTGTGCGCGGAGCAGAAAAGGCGGTTGCAGGCAAGCCGAAAATCATCATCGGTGGTGCTTCGGGTATTCGACGAGAAGGCAGCACTCTTCGCGTCGGCGGCAAATCGCCTCGCGAAGCGATGCTGAAACTATTAAGCGTTCTTGACGTGCGGTATTTCTATACCGGCAAGTTGCCGACGACCGGCCGCGATGCCGAGTCGCTGAAAAAGGCAGAACTGGCAGGAAAAACTTTGGAGCCTTAAAAGTTGAGTCCTATTAGTTCTGCCATCAATAAAATGCGCCCGTTCACTTGTTGTGGACGGGCGCATTTTCTCCCCTCCCTCAGGGAGGGGTTAGGGGGAGGGAGTCGGAGAGTAGGAGTAACGGTAAATCATCAACACTGACTATAAAGTCCTTGTCCCGTTCATTCCAATGCTTCAAATCCCCCACCCAGCCTCCCCCTGAGGGGAGGAGTTATGCTACGATGCCTATATTCATCCCGGACGCGGATAATCTGTTATTTGATTTGAGCAGCCAGTTGCGGCCAATGATAGGGATTAAGAATCTCATCCGGCAAACCCGGCACCAGGGCATCGATTTGCGCGATAACGTCGCCGCTCAATTCCCCGCGCGTGAAGATTTCAATATTGCTTTGCAGTTGCTCGGCAGTATCGACACCGATAACGGCGCAATCGACGCCGCGCAGGCTGAGCACATAGCGTAAAACCAGTTCTTCAATGGGTAGTTGATTCGCTTGCGCCAACTCACGCAGCTTAACCAGGGCAGGAACGACCACGTTCAAATGCGCGGGCACAGCATCGGGCTGCATGAGCAGTAAGCCCTGGAGGTAGGCACTACGGGTAAAGATAGCGACGCCGCGTTCATGGGCTTCGTCTAAAAAGCTTTCGGCTTCATTCGAGTTGCCGATGAGGCGGCGATCGAGCAAGTTAAGCGGAATCTGCATCGCTTCCACCAGGCCCGAACGCAACACTTCGCGGGCGCGGGTGACATCGGTAATGGAACAGCCGATGTGGCGCACCAGTCCTTTTTCCTTCGCTTTTACCAGGGCGTCGAAGTGGTGGAAGCTGCCTTCCCAGTGCATCAGGCAAAGGGGAAGAACGTCGAGTTGCAAGAGTTCGAGCGAATGGGCGATTTCTTCTGCTGCGGTGCGTGCGATTTCAGCAGGTGTCGCAGCCTCATCGATTCGCCGCATGGCTTTGGAAACCACGTGCATTTTGTCGCTTAGCCCGGTTGCTTTAAGTGCGCGTCCTAAAACAGCTTCGCTTTCGCCATAGGCAGGAGCGGTATCGAGGCAGTTCACTCCACCGGCATAGGCTTGTTCCAGCATGGCACAGACATCGCCAAAAGCGGGTTGGCCCTTGGTATTGGCGACGCCGTAGCTCAGCCCAAACTGCACTGTGCCCAGCATCAGCCGGGAAAATTCGTATTCGTGGAAAGAGATGGTTTGCATTTAGGCCAGTATCCCCGCGATATCGCCGGGTTCAATCATGGTTTCAGGCTCGTCTTGTGGCAGAGCCGAAGAAGGATCTTTAAAGCCGTGTCCGGTCAATACGCAGACGACAGGCTCCTCGGTATTGATGGCACCTTCGCGCACCGCAGTGGCTAATCCGGCGATAGAAACTGCACCGGCGGGTTCTATCCACACGCCCTCTTCGCGGAGCATTTTTTGTTGCCAGTAAAAGGCGTCGCTATCTTCAATCAAGAAGCCGCTGCCACCGTTCTGGCGGGCGGCGGCAATCGCGGCATCGCCATCGAGAACCTGCGGCACGGCCAGGCCGCTGATGGTGGTTGTGGTTGAGGACGGCATTGCCGCATCACGGCCTTCGCGAATGGCGGTGACAGCCGTATCGTTGAGACGGGGCTGCACCAGATGCACGCGCGGTGAAGTGTTTCCAGACGCAAAGCCGCGTGAGATGGCGAGGTAAAGTCCGCAACCTCCACCGGGGGTAAACACGTGCCCGGCCTGCAAGCCAATGGCATCTAATTGCTCTTCGATCTCAAAAGCGATGGTGCTCACGCCTTGCATGCCTTCAGGAGCGAAAGAGAAAGCCGAAATCGCCGGGCGCGAATTATCGCGTTGGGTAATGGCGTATAAATCGTCCATCACTCTTTGTGAGGTTTCACGGCACAGACAAAAGCCGCGCACGCGATAAACGTTCGCACCGTGTGCCTTCATCTGCAGCAGTTTGCCGGAGGGAGTTTTCTCGCAAACAAACAGGTGACAGGGCACGTTATAACGCGCCGCATAAGCCGCCAGCGATGAACCGGTATTCCCGGAAGAAGTCGCTACCGTGTAGCGCGCTCCGCTTTGGCGCAGGATTGAAAGCTCCAACGCTACAAACCGATCTTTATAACTACCGCTGGGGTTTTGATGTTCGCATTTGAAGAACAAATTCTTCAACCCCAACTCTGGCCCAATGACCCGCGAAGCCAGCAGGGGAGTGTTTCCCTCTCCCAAGCTACAATGAAACTCTTTTTCGACCTGTGGCAGGCGCGCGCCATACCGTTCGAGAATGCTCATGATATTTGATCTTAGGTCTTGGATCTTTGGTCTTAGAGTTTTGGTTGCCTCCTAAGATCTAAAATCTAAGCTCTAAGTTCTCTGTTTTCAAATCTCCGCAATGCTCCCTAACGTTTCTCCCTGGCTGACGGAGCGTTGGCGGCGGCGGAAAACGACACGGCCGCTGCTTTGGGCGATGACGGTTTGCGGCTCGATACCGTCGAGTGGTTGAATCACGGCAAAGGTATCGCCGCTGCGAATGCGGGCGCCCAGGCGGACGATGCGGGTCAGGATACCGTTGCAAGGTGCGGGGTTTTCCAATTGCAAGTGGCCTACTTCGTGTTCGTTGTCGGGGTCGGGAGCCGATTCGCGGATCGCCAGGGGATCGTTGGAATCGAGCGGGCCTTCTTCGAGGCCGCAAACGCGGAGCAGGTTTTGGAAACCAATTCTTAGACGCCTGTGATCGGCGTTGGCCACGCTTCCGGCTCCGAAAAATTCCAGATAAATGGCAGGAATATTGCGTTCGAATGCTGCGCTGATGGTGCGGCCGGGCAGGTAAGGCGTTCCCCAGTGCCATACGTCGGGGAAGCAGCGGGCCATTTTGCGTTGTATTGCCATCAAATCGGCGTCGGGAGTTGTAATGTAACCGGCCCAGGGCAGGATTTCGTAGGAGGCCCCGGCGCTGTGGAAATCGGCGTAAAAATCGGCATGAGCGATGAAGTGGTTTTCAAACGCAAAGGCGATTTTCTCGGTCGGGGTGCCATTGGGGTCGCCGGGAAAAACGCGCGCCAGGTTTTTGCCATCGACCGGGCTTTCACGAAGTCCCGCGAAAAAAGCGGCTTCATGGAGAACCGGAATCGCGATGACGGTGCCGCTCAGTTTGTTGGGCCGCCAGTCGCGGGCAAGTTCGCTGAGAAAAGTCGGTCCTTCATACTCATCGCCGTGCGTTGCCCCGTTCAGAAGCAGGGTTTTGCCGGCGGTTTCGCCGCGCCACACGAAGACTTCAAAACCCAGTTCGCCGTCGATGGCGTGGCGAAATTGATGAAAGCCCGGCTCAAGCTCTGACAGGGTGGGAGTACTCATGCCTTTCCATTATCAAACATCCGGCGATTCGTCACAATGCAAAAAGAGAGAATATCTGCTTCTGAATTTTTATTTCTATGAAGCAGGGCTTGGTCCCGTAAAACAGCACACCGGCATGGTTTTCAGGTCGGGAGAAATATGCGGCATAAAGTCGAGCAGGGGAAGAATATCCCGTTCGATTTCAATGCCGGGAGCGATTTCGATGAGTTCCCAGCCTGCGGGGATGAGGCGAAACACGCAACGCTCGGTCACCACGGTCACCGGCTGGCCTTTTTCAAGGGCGAGTTGGCTATTAAAGGTGATCTGTTCCACCTGGCGCACGAATTTGCGGTGGCGGCCTTCCGTGACGATGCGCAGGGTGCCATCTTTGAACTCGGCTTCGAGGCCGCTGGAGGTGAAGGTGGTGCAAAACACCACCCGCCGCGCCGATTGGGTAATATCTACGAACCCGCCGCAGCCCACGGCGCGGTTATTGAACTGGCTCACGTTAATGTTGCCGTGTTCATCGAGCTGGGCTGCGCCCATGATGGCGATATCCAGCCCGCCACCGTGATACATATCGAACATCGCTACCTGGTCGATACGGGCGTTCGGGTAGAGCGCTACGCCAAAATTCAGGTCGCCCAGCGCAATGCCGCCAAAAAGTCCCGATTCGATTGTCGGGACTACTTCACCGACTCGGCCAGCCTCGCTGAGGGCTGCACCCACGGCATCGCCGGGAATGCCGATGCCTAAATTCAAGACGTCGTTGGCAGCGATTTCCATGGCGGCGCGGCGTCCAATCCAGCCACGCGGGCCTTCGGGCACTGCCGGGAGGGGGCATTGCGGCCTGTCTTCATTGCCGTCGTTGATGAGTGCCGGGTCGGCATCGTAGCTAAATGATTGGCGGTGTTCTTGCGACGGATTTTCGGCCACCACCAGGGCGTCGATCATGAAACCGGGCACGGCCACCTGGTGGGAGGGATAAACCTTGTCGTGATCGATATGGCGCACCTGGCAGATGACCTTGCCTCCATTATGGCGCGCGGCCATGGCGATGACGTCGATAGAGAGGTTGAGCGGCTCCATGCCCAGCGCCACATTGCCCAGTTTATCGGCCGACCAGCCACGAATGAGGGCCACGTTAGGTTTGAGCGGGTCGTATTGGAGCAGTTCGGAGCCATCTTGCTCGACAACGCGAATTTTCGAGCCGCTTTGCCGCGCCGTGGCGTTGGCGCAGCCGCCGGTCTGGCGTGGATCGACGAAAGTACCAAGCCCGATGGGGCTGCGCAATCCGCCGCGTTCACCGCTGGCGGCAGCGCGGAGCGAGCCTATGACCACGCCCTGGGGCCAGTTGTGAGCCTCGATCTTCTCTTCGACGATGACGCGCCGCAGTTCGGGCATCATGCCCCAATGGCCGCCGATCACCCGGGAGACCATGCCATGCGGTGCCAGCAGTTCGAGACCGCCTTCCAGATAGTGTCCGGCGGCGTGAACGTAGGTCAGGTTGTTGGGGTGGCCGGTTTCCTGGAAGCGCTCCAGCAAAACGCGATGCACGGTGTGGGCTACGCCCATAACTCCAAAGCCGGAAGCAGCCAGCATATCGCCGTCTTGAATCAATTCAACCGCTTCGCGTGCCGGGAGGACAGGGGGAATGATGGATTTATGAAGGGAAGACATGGTTGTAAGTGGACAACGCACATAGTCAGGGTCGATTATATACTAACACATGTCATTTCTCTTATTGCGCAATTTCTTTTCCGATTGCGATTCATGGCAACGGTGCCTTTGCCTTGTGTTTGCGACATGCTGTTGATAGAAAAATCGTGCCACTGCGGCTGCCTTCTGCGTGTGTAGGAAAGGCGCGCGGAGCCTAGGTGCAGTTGCGATTGACCGCTAAAATCGCTATCCTTTTAAGTTGCCGACTTTTTTTGTCTTGGCCGTCGGGCGTTTTTATTAGAGATACAAACGCGAGTTTGCTTCGCCATTAGCCCGGCGCGCCGTAGTTATATAGAGCGTCCGGGTTTTTATTTTGCCGTTTGCCCCGACGTTGTCCATCGCAGCCAAGGATTACGATTGCATGATTGATACTTCTCAAAGTCAGGGACAGGAAGTAGCCACAGAAGATTACACCGATCCCATTGTTCAACTGTTTCTCGAAGATTTTGCCGTAACCGCTCTTCTCCGTCATGGACGAGCCTTAAAGACCACCGAACTTGCTGCTGCGGCTGAAGGGCTTTCTCTTTCGCGCACGGCCATCCACGATGCATTGGATAACAGCACCCATTTGGTGCAACACGAACGGGAGTGGAACCTGGCTTTGCGTTCCTCACGGTCGCATATGTCGCGCGAAGAACGCGATCGCCAGCCGATTGAAGCCGCCATCGCCGATATTCTCCTGGCGATAGCCAAGCCGCTGCCGTTGCCGGTCATCGTCCGCGAACTCACTTTCCTGCGGAGTGCGCTTGTTCCCAACCTGAAAGAAGTCGTGGCCGGAGTCCTCGAACGGGTGCGTTGGGCCGTCGAAACCGCTCCTTCGACTTACATGCACGAATCGTTGTTGCTCGATGCATCGGCTCCTTCACAGGAGTTGGTCGTGCGCTTCAACGGCCTGGAAGAAGATCCCGATTTTGAAGATCTCGATAGCCTCGAATTACCGGCGTCCATCGGGAATATCACGCAGGATACACTCGAACTCATTCACACTGCCGATCGTCCGCTCACCCATAAGCAGCTCGGTTTCCTGATCTGGAAACAGAGTCCCGAGCAATACTCCATTGAAGCGACGGCCAAGGCCGTTGGCGACCGCACTTCCTTCTACACGTTCGTGGGTGGTTGGGTTGCACCGCTCGATATGGTGGCCGCTCTGCGCAACTACGTCCAGGGTTGGGCCGAAGAGCATTCGGGCAATAGCGCCGTCACGATCGACGTGGCCGGCCTCTTGCGTCAGCGTAATGCTTTCAACGCCGTTCCGGCACGCCTGATTCCCAACACCGTTATCGAAGAACTGAAGGAAATGTCGCGCCATAATAGCGGACAGCCGGTTTCGCTGGCCGTTGTCATGACCGATGTCTTGGATATCGACCCCGAAGACCCGACTTTCGTGCCCACTCTTCAGGCGCTTAACGATAAGCTGCGCGGCGACTCCGATTTCCTGCCGGTCGGTATCGGCAAATACCTGCTTCGTGAAGTGGTGCCGGCCCACGTTGGCCAGGTGGCTGCCGAACTGCGTCCGGTGCAGGTTGCCGTGACCAACCCCGAAACCCAGGAGCCGTTCGATTTTGAAATGAGCGACGAAGGTCTGGAAGGCGATGCGGTTGAATTTGTGCATTCGCCGTTGTGGGACGACCTGGGTGAAGAAGCCGAAGTCAAATGGTCGCGTTCAGCCAGCGATGCCGAAAACGGTGTGCGTATCGTGATTCTCAATCACCATCGCCGTGCCGGAGTCGTGAAACTGCGCCGCATGGATGAAGAGTTCTTCGGCGTGCAAGGTGCCTTCACCCGCCTGGGAATTTCGACCGATTCGGGCGAAGCGCTCGAAGTGTGGGCCAGCCGCGACAGTGGCTTGCTCTACGGTTTGAACGATTGGTGCGCCCCGCGCACACCGCCTTCGGGCGGCGTGCTGGTGTTTGCCCATGACGGACAGAATTTTCGTGTGAAAGTCGATGAGCCGGACGAGTTGGCCCTGGTCGATGAGCAGCGCGCCCGCGAACTGGAAGCGATGCGCGAACCGGCGAAATACATGTCGCTCTTTGAGTTGTTGCAAAACATCATCCGCGATCATCCCGGTATGGAACTGCCCACAATCTGGGCACAGGTCAACGTAGTGCGCCGCACCTCCAAGCGCCTGCTGTGCTCGGTTCTGTCGGGTTATCATTGCTTCTACTTCAAGCAGCGTGGCCAAGACCAGTTCGTATGGCGCTTCGATGCCGAAAAACTCGATCAAGGCTTCAAGCGCAATAAGCGGAAAGCGATACGACGGTAAGAGAGGCTGGAGATTAGAGGCTGGAGGCTGGTAAAGCTTCCAGCCTTTTGTTTTGCTGCCGGAAAGGGAGTATTTTTCCTAGCCCCCAGCCCCCAGCCCCCAGCCCCCAGCCCCCA
>DAITOV010000043.1:5948-21642 GCA_036833945.1 Abditibacteriia bacterium | reverse complement strand
ATTTTTACTTTATATTTTTCCAACATCTCGTCAGCCGGATAGGATTCCCAAATATTATCTGCAGATGGTCTCAGAGAAGATTCTGGAGGCACTGGAGTTAAATATCCCCCTATGGTGCTGCCCTGCCCCTTATAGCTTATGCGTAATCTGAAGGATAAGACAAACCATAGCTTTAGATTCGATTTATCTTTTAAATCAACACCTAATTTATTAACTATCACCTCTCTTTGGGATGATGGCAATTCATTAATTAACTTAAAAACAGAACTTAAAAATAGATCGGCATCAAATGGCTTGATTCTATGCGAAAAATCTGAATTCAATATGTCAGAACGAAGATTATTCAAGTTTCTTTCCTGATCTAATACTGCATTACGGAGTAATAATATATTGTTTGCGATTAATTTATGAGCTGGGCTTGGAGCGAAATAGTAACCGGCACCTATCTTCCTGAACTCACATCCCAGAGTAGAACATAAAGAATTAATCAGATCCTGCAAAACCCAGGAATCAGCAGATAAATACACGCGAGACTGTCGCATCGTTTTATCAACCCCCAGGACTGGAACATCTTGCTTCGTCAGAATATCTACTATTTCATCTAAGCTATACACAAATTTATTGGCCTGTAATTTAACAGTTAATTTTTTATAAACAGGCTCCAATGATATTTCGGGTTCTATTAAGGCAGGTGGGACATACCAGGCAAGTGTTGAAGTATGATTAGCATCTTTAAGAGCCGGGATAAAGCTAAGTTGACCGGTTTGAATTTCATCGAATTCCATATGCCCTATACTTTGTCCAGATTCGTTATAGATAAAAACCTTTGGATCAAATTGAAGCTCGGTGATCGAAACAGAGTCCTGCATAATCATCTGAAGGCGTTTAGTACGATTCTTACTGATATACTCGGGGACATTCATACTCCTTAGAGAAAATATATCGATCAGTATTCTTTTTTGTTTTTCATTCAGCGAAGAGGTAAGAATAGAATTTAAGCTAAATAAGTTTTGTTTTTGTGCCGGAGAAAGTTCATTTACAAAATCCACAATTTGATTGGATGTAGGATTAGCCACTTCATACCCTTCTCCAATTTCACTATTCCCTATCCAAGTAGGAACAGTTTTATAAATCATGATTTGATCTTCCTTAAAAGCCCATTTAAACTCAGGAATGTAGAATTGTTTATATTTAATATCTAATTTATGCGAGGACTCATTTCGCGGAATCACGGGCATTGCTGCTACTACCCTCTTATGAGTCTGCAAGGCAATCCTTGACAAATACTTTACAATCTCTTCCTCTGGCAAATATCTTCCTCTATTATACATTTCGTCCAATGAACGATTGATAGTAAGATCGTTAAGTGGAGGTTGAGGTAGATTATATTGATCTTGAGATAAGCCAACGTCTGGCATGATAGCAGTGAGTCCAACTAAAAACAATAATATTATTTTTTTCATTGCCCTTGATCTCCTAAATACTATGTTCTTTGGCAATCTTATTCAATAGTCCAAACATTTTCCCTTTGCATATCGTTGGGGAAGCTTTTTCTGTAGAATTTAGATACGAGTCCGTCCAACATCAGCCCTCGATCTAACACAAGACCAATTTCGGCCTGAATTTAAAACACAGAAATAAATGTAGATGGACAAACAAAAAATATTTGGACTCTTGCTATAGGTATCGCACTACCAAAGAACGTAACTTGCTCAAAAATGCATATGGTTTGGATTAAATAATCACTGAGCACTTCGCACATGACATTCCGAAAAATAGACGCGGTTGCTAAGATAACTTTAATTTGCCCAAACACCACCATTCACCGTGCCACAAAAACCTGTCGTAGGACAAGATCCTATCTCTGCATTCGCATATACTCCAACACCACATTGTGTGCACTGTCTAGTACAATATGAAGGATTTGTAACATTTCGGGAGTACGCACGTCCACAACAGCGCATGTATTGACCATTTTGGATCCAATCATCGCAAAGAGAAACGGTGGAAAGTAAAGTTGTATTTCCTGGAGCACATCCATTGCCCAAGCACGTATTCCAGCCTTGACAATTTTGAGCAATGGCATCTTTTTGGTTTGCCGTAGCTAATGCCAACAACATAAAACAAAATAATACACACAATTTAGATACTTTCTTCATAATATTTCCTTTCTTAAGTTTTTATGTTGCGATTTCAATCAAACTAAAAATTCGCATTGATGCCGGCCCATTAAAATTAATAATGAAGATGAAGTTAGCACTAATATACTCGTCTTCATTCTAACTCTAAAGAATTGGCTCTCCTGTAATATGCTTGTTGCGTTTCCTCGCATTTTTCTGATGACAGACAATTTTCTCTACTCAAAACCCTTGACAAGCTGTGCATTCACACTCACATTCTCCCGTAACCGGATTCCTCACTTGCCCCTCATCACAAGGTTCCACTTCAGTCGCCCTCGCTACATCAACTAAACCGAGAATGTCCCTACTCAATGGCTTATCCAACGTCCAACTCGCCATAAGCAACAAAGTTACGGCAACAAGTACTCCACACACCCACCTCTTCATAATACTCTCCTCTTTATTTCAAAACTTCAATTGTGACCCGCACTCTTTCTCCAACTCGGCATGAGGATTCACTTTCAATCAATAATGTCGTCTCAAATTGTTCCGTTATATTAGAGTTCGCTATTCTCACACCAAACACATACTCAAACATTTCTCCATGCCGGCGAGTCTCCGGCAAGAGATTAACCTGGATACGTTCATCTACTGCTTTAACCAATGGAGGCATTTCACTTTTAGTACGAACTTTCAACCACTGCCGCACGGAACGTTCACCAGAGCGCACTACGAATCGTATTTCCCGATGCTCAATCCAAATCGGCTGTGCCACCTGTTGCTCAATTTTCCCGAGTGTCGTGTGAGCCAATGCCACATGGTCTTTTAGCTCAGCAAACCTTACTTTCTCTGCGTTTTGAACAACTTGTTGTAATGCTTCCAATGCCTCCTTGTAATTACCTGTCTCGAAATAAGAACGGCCTAACAAACCCCAAATAGCAAACTGTATTTGATCGGCCATTGTTCCGTTCAAAGGAAGTTTGAGCAAGCGTTGCGCCTCTTCATGGTTTCCCTGTGCCATTAAATGGAGTGCCCTGTCGTATCGGCCTAACCCAATAGACCAGGCATGTGTGCCCTGTTCCGCTCTTACATAAAGTTCATTGGCTTTTTCTTCTTGTCCTGCCCGGTTATAATAACGCGCAGCAACAATAAGTGAATCATCGTGCCAAGCGTTACTTTTTGTGAACGCCACAATCTCCAGATTGCTTTCGGCTGCCTTAACATAGTCGCCCATCGCCGCGTGATAAAGGCCAATTCGGTAGGTGAGTTTCTCTTTGTTCCACCAAACGTCATTCGGCCATTTCTCCGATTGAATTAAAGTTTCATAAATTGTCTTCGCAAACGGATTCTTTTGCCGCACATAGTCGTCTGCCAAAATAACTTGAGCCGTTGGCGGCAACTTCGCCCAATCTTGCTGCAGATCGGGAAAACTTCGCATGGTTTCACCCAATTTTTCGCGTAACGATGCATCGTTACGATACATCGAAACTAAGCCGCGTTGCGAGGTTAGCATAATCACATCTTCGGCTTGAAACTGTAAGTCTGTAACAAGTTTTTCCCAGCTTATCTCCCCTGCGCGCCACTGTGTCAGATAACCATTTAAAGCGGCCAAACGAGGGTTGACAACAGATAGCATGCTTGTGGTTTCCTGCCCTACCGCACCTATCTTAGCGACTTCTACCTTCGGTAACTGAACATCGATTATGCGGAGCGCGTCATTGACGGAAACTGCCAACGGATTACCAGACACGACAGGAAGAGAGAGGACTACCTCCGGCAACAGTTCAGTCGATGGAAGAGTAGTCACGACAGAAGGCAGCACCGGCATCGAGCCACGGCCTTCTTGCCCTCTAATCGCAGTAACTGTTACTGGTGTAAATGAATCGCTAACCGTCACCGGGGCAACTCCTGGCTTTGCCCCGACCTGAGAAGGATTAAGCGTAACCGTCGTTGGTGACACAATTTTACCTTCGTTTTGCCCAGTAACAACGATCGGAGCAATGCTGACAATATCATTAGGCGAAGGCGCATTGGCGACCATATCCCGTTCACGGCGCAGGTTCTCGACAATAGGCAACCCGGCGTATTTCTCCAGCGCCCAATGATATATTTCTAGTGCTTTCTTACGATCTTTTAATTGTTGCCAGTAAATTTGGGCAATGACACCGGTGACCTTGACGGAAGTGGCCGCACTCCGCACACCCTTTTGCTCAAAAAACTGTTGGTAGCGTGTTATCGTTTCCTGAGGCGCAGTGAATTCGCGCAAACCCATCTCGGCGCGTAAGCGCTGCCATTCCGCGTCGATTTCAGGAACAAGATAAGCAATGTCATTTGCCCTGGATTCGGGCGGCTGGGCTACTGCTGTCGGCAACCCGCCATTAGCCACCTGTAGGAACACCAACCCGACCGAAATCGGTAGCGCCGGCAACCACTTGCGTTGTGAGGTTGATGAGGCCTGTTGGTTCTTAGCGGTGCTCATGACATTCCTTTTTTAAATATCAACCCGTTATGCTCCTCCACTGGGAGGATATTCCTTAAAGAATTCGTCCAATGGATTTACACCCTGCCCGGTTTGCAGATACTGCACAAGGGCATTGGCTCGCAGAACGTTGAAATCGACGGCCTTGAAAACACGGGCCATACCGGCAGCCGCTTCATTGCCTTTCTTGGCCGGATCGTCCAGTAGCATACGGCGCGCTGCAAGCATGGCCTTACCGTTTTCATCCAGGAGCAAATGATTGATAACGCGTGCCTCCACTGCACGTTCGGACAAAAGGTTTTGCGTCGCTTTTAACTTAGCCTTATCAAAAGAAGGCAAAGGAACTTCCTTGAGAGGGTTGGGAGCGGCACTGTCTTGCAAGGCTTTGAGAAATTCTGTGCCTTTCGCCATGTTCATATCCTTGGACGTCCAGGCTTTTTGCAGTAGGCTGGTCGCGGCGTTGACCGATTTACCATCAAAATCGCAAACCATCCAGTGGAGCTTGGCCCAGGAAAGTGCTTCGGCTTCTTGCCCCGGTTTGGTTAACAAATGTTCAATCAACGGCTGAACAACAGCCGGGATAGCAGCAAGGTGAGGATACTGCTGGAGAACAGAACGCGATGTCGCGATATAGTCATCGGTTTTACCGGTGCTGCGTGCTGCAGCATCGTAGCTGTAGAATAACTTGAGATAATAGATCTGATGGATCTCAGGTTCCGCCAGATACTTGGGTAATTCGGATTTGACCAGCGCAATAATTTCCTCGTGGCGCTTGGCTCCTAAAAGGCTCTGAAATTTATAGGTAATGATGCCGAAATAAGTCCTCGAATCGATCGGACGTGCTAACGCGGCGTTAATGGCAGCAAGTGCTTTATCGGTATCTTTAAGCGACTCCTGGTATATCTTGCCGATGCGAAAGTCGATTGCAGCCAGACGCGATGCCCCGAGTGTGGGATTGCTGGTCTGAAACTGACGAAGTTGGGCAATCGCTTCTTCAGGCTTGGTTTTGCTGATAGGCTCAATTTGCTTGATGATGTCCGACACTTCATCTGCCCTGATATAGGCTGAATTTCCTAAAAGCAACGAGGAACTCAAGGCTATCATCAGGAATCTATTTCTATGAATTCTTTTCATGATGAATCTAAGACGTTAAAACAGCCTCATTTCTAATCTTCCAATGATGTCCAATTATGCGATTAACGAGATCATAACACGCATTCAAGAAAAATTAGCGTCTCGATCGGTTATTCGCCGATTGCATCGGTCTTTTTTTGCTTATTTTTCTCAAAATAGGATTTTATGGCACTGTAAAAATCTGCCAGAACCAGAAAACATGCTCTGACTTTGTGATTTCACCAAAATTTAAGCTATGGAAACCCTATTAGAGTCGGTTTTAATAAAAAAACACTTCACGAGCTTATCGTTTTATTTTTTTCCCTCACTTAACCGTTGGTAAATTAATTTTTCCTAGTTTGCTTGAAGCACCACACACGTTGGCGAGTGAAAGGACTCGTCATTCTTACTTCTTCTGCATTCTTTGAGACAAATGAGTGGCTTTGGCCTTTCCCCGTTTGCTTACGCGCGCAGTTCTTGATTGGCGGCTTTTTTTTATAAGTGTCAGGAAAGGTAGGCTTAATTTGCAGACTATTTAGGATATTTCTATATTTCCCGCAACAATTGAACTAATGCCTGATAGTGCCGTTCCTGGTATTCCTCTAACAATTCCAACGTCGTCTCATCGGTATGGGATATTTTAGATTTTTCCTCGCCATCCCACTCCAAATCGAACCCTGGTATTTTCCATTGCTCATAAAGCCAACTGGTCAGGCTACCGGCGGTACAAACGAAAGATAACTTCAATGGCGAGGGAGGGTGACCGTAAAAGCCCCTCGCATACGGCATGGCAAAGCGTTCGCACTGTTTTTGGAAATCGGCATCATTTTCCGCATATTTCGTTGTGAAAAAATTCGGCCCACAAATGCTTGCCAGGCAATGAAATGAATAAACACAAACCGGCTTCACCTGCTCGATGAAGTTCATTACCGCACGCGTTTCCGGTTCGCTGCACGGTGCTGGCCCGCGATAGGTAGCCGCATCAGGCTCTGAAGTGACAAGGCCGTAGGTATATTCCACACTCTCCCATTGTGCGGGAAAGTTACGATTCAAATCGACTTCGTTATAGTTTTTCCGCAGATACCAGGGATTACCCTGAACCAGCTTTTCACGCCCGTCAACACAAACCGAAGGCAAAATCGCCACACCGGTTTTTTCCAGTAATGCGCCGTTTTCACTGATAAGACGCTCAAGTGCAGGAATGAATAATTCCGACCCGGATTCGCCAGGATGGACAGCTCCGATGAAAGCAACCATCCATTCTGGATTGCCAACCTGCAATCCTAAAATTTCGCGCCCGCGAACGGTTTGGCCGTAGCTATTTAAAAGAGTTTTTGGCGCATCTAACCCGGCTAATTTTTGCAGCCGGTTTTCTATTTCTCGCTGGGGCCACCAGATTTGCGGGTTGCGCACTCGCACAGCCGCCGGACCGGTCGCTACTTCCTCATCTACAGAGGCTACCCAATAAACATAAGTGGCACCAATCTTTACGTTAGTATCACGATAGATGGCTTTACGATGATTGATGAGTTCGAGCGAACCTTCAAAAACCAACTCAGCGTTTTCTAAAACCAGGCCGTCAAAGTATTCCGCATAATCATGATTAAAGGTGAATTCCGGCTCCTCACGGCGGTAGATACGCGCCTGCACCGATTGCGCTTTGCCTTGCTGGGCTATGAAAAGGGGAGTTCCCAGATAAAAAGAAACTTCGACCTCGGAATTTTTTACCAGGGCTTGCAAATTGTAGAAGAGCTTTTGTGCCATGCTACCCAATTTACTCAAAAAGCAATTTCAACGACAAGCCGCACTTGAATATAAATCATACCGACCTGACAAAATGCCATTGTTCTGGATACCTGGCCGACCATAAATCCAGGGGATGCCCCGGATGTACCCGGTGTCGATATTGCAATTGGATTAACGCGGAATAATGAAGCACTCAATTAAAGGAGAAACCAGGCAATGCGAATGAAACAGAAATTCATCAGACAGAATTTACGGGCATGGGGAGCGATCCTCCTGGGAGCAGCGATACTCATCACCCATGCCAGCACCGCTCATGCAATGGCCAAGCCGACCAAAGAGATGCAGGCCGTCTTAAACCAATTAGCCGCTCTCAAACCTCAGCCAATTGAAAAGCTCACTCCTGCCATAGCTCGTCGCCAACCCTTACCCTCGGATGCTGTGCTCGCCTTATTAAAGAAGCAAGGCAAAAGCACGGCACCAGAGCCAGTGAATAGCGTGATCAACACTAAGATAGGCAACATCCCAGTCCGCGTCTATAAACCAAGAGGCAAAGGCCCATTTCCGGTTGTGGTCTATGCGCATGGCGGCGGTTTTGTCATCGCTTCCATTCAAGATTACGATGCTTCATGCCGCGCTTTAACCAACGCTGCTCAAGCGATCGTAGTTTCCGTTGGCTATGATTACGCACCTGAGAAAAAATTGCCGACACAACCAATGCAGATGTATGAAGTAACGCAGTGGATGTTTAAAAATGCCGCCAAATGGGGTGGCGATTCCAAACGTGTGGCCGTTGCCGGTGAAAGCGCCGGGGGCGCAGCAGCCACGGCCGTATGCCTGATAGCCAAGCAGCGAAAAACACGCATGCCTGTTCACCAGCTTTTGGTTTATCCGTTCGTAGATGCCAGCCGCGACGCGCTTAATGCGCCTTCAATGAAGGAAAATGCCAATGCCAAACCACTCAACAGAGCTATGGTCGCCTGGTTCGATCGGCACGCTTTACCCAACTGGAACCAGGGCAAAAGTCCCAAGTTCTCACCGCTTTATGCCAACCTTCGCGGTTTACCACCGGCCACGGTGATTCTGGCAGAAATCGATCCTCTGCGCTCTCAGGGTGCGGCCTATGCCGACAAGCTGAAACGATCGGGGGTTACAACTCGCGTGCAGCTTTATCGCGGCGTGACACATGAATTCTTCGGCATGGGTGCCGTGGTGCCGGAAGCCAAACAGGCTGTCAACTTTGCCGCGTATGGTTTGAAAACGGCATTTAAATAGTAGCCGGTCAGAAAATCCGAAGGCTGATTAGCTCGAGCTAATCAGCCTTCGGATTTCCTCTTTTCAGACTGCCCTCATAGACGTTCACTTTCCAACTGCTTGCGCAGTTGTTTGAGTGCCGCGCGCAGCAAACGCGAAATGTGCATCTGCGACACCTTGAGCTTTTCGGCGATTTCCACCTGGCTGCGGTTCTCAAAATAAGCATAGTGCAGCACCTGGCGATGTTTGAAGGAAAGGCGGCCCAGGGCGGCTTGCAGCAAAGCCTGCTCATCGGAATGGACTAATGCCGGATCAAGTTCCCCGACACGCTCGGCCAAAGGCACCACTTCTTCACCGGCATAAGGTTCGTCGAGTGAAATGGGGTCGAGGGCACGGCCCGATTCGAGAATTTCGATGACATCTTCCACCGGCATGCCGATGGACTGAGCTATTTCGCGGTACGTCGGCGAACGATTGAACTCCTGCGTCAGCGACTCAATCTTGGTGAGAATGAGCTGATGCAGTTCTTGCACGCGGCGCGGAATGCGCACGCCGCGCGATTTGTCGCGGAAGTAACGACGAATTTCCCCGATGATCGTCGGGGTCGCGAAGGTGGCGAAACGAACGCCACGGCTGGGGTCGAAATGGTCGAGCGCATAAATCAGGCCGATCATGCCTTGCTGAATGACATCGTCCATGCCTTCGCCACGATCGGCAAAGCGACGCGCCAGATACATCACCAAACTGCGGTGCATCAAAATCAATTGATCGCGTAGTGCAGGATCGTCGTTTTCTCGCCACAGGGCGTAGATGCGTTCAAAATCGTCTTCGGCAAATGAAGACCGCGATTCACCCGCAGGAACTTCGACGATATCTGTCCCCGAATCAACTTCGTCAATGACAACCAGAGTATCCTCTTCAGAGACTTCGAGTATCGAGATTTCCGCCACGTCCGTTTCATCCACGACGTCACAAGCCACCTCATCCAGCGGAGAAGTGACCGGATGATTGAAACTAGCCTGGGAAACGGAATCAGTTTGGGAAGAATGCGTCAGGAAACTCACCTCGCATAGAAGATTTCAAGCGGGACAAATAAAACTCCACTGCGGCCTAACGGGCCGAAGTTGGGGTTTGGGTTCGTTGCGCCGGGGCAGGCCTCTGCTCTACCGGTGAATCGGGATCGGGGCGCACACCGGAGAATAAACGTTCTCCGACTTCAACAGGCGCAACCAGTCGCTTGGTCATATGAATCGTGGTGTCGGCATGAGGGCCGGATTCGTGTTGCACTTCATCCATCAGGCTCTCAATGAGCAGCAGGCCCAGGCCACTTTCGGGCAGTTGCTCCAACACCGTGTTAGTGGCAAGAGATGAACGAGGCTTGAGTGCCAGGGGCTGGTCGAGTCGCCCGGTATCCGAAACGCTGATTCGCAGGCCGTCGTCTAACAATTCCCAGGCAATAGTGACGATGGGGAGGTCTTCCGGTTTACCCTCAGGCGAACCAATGGAATGCAAAATCGCATTGTTACAGGCTTCGGCCACGGCAAGCTTGATATCTTCGACGTCGTCGTAAGAAAAACCGGCGCGCCCTGCGACACCGGCCGTAGCCAGGCGCACTACGCGCACCCACTCGGCACTGGCAGGAATCTTCATCTCCACCCGCCCATCGTAGGCAGGCCCGCGTGGTGTCTTTTCGGATTTTTTATTCGCCATGACCACCTCCAATCATTCTCCGTTGCGTTGCCTGGCTTACCGCTCGACCTTCTGTGCCTGGCGCTGATCGCCGGTTGCCGCCTGCAACGACTCGTGAATGATGAGCGAATCGAGCAGACCGGTTATTTCAAAAACCCGTCGCACGCGCGGTTGCGGTGCTAAGATCGTCAGGGTTCCGCCCTGCTCGTGCGCCCGCTTGAGCGCACCGACCAAAACCCCCACACCGGTTGAATCGATAAACGGCACTTCGCTCATATCCACAATGCAATGGGCATGAGGTTGTCCGCAAATACGCTGCAATTCCTGCCGCAAACTGGCGGCGCTATGCAGCTCCACGTCACCGCTTATCGCGACGACCTGCGCCCCAGCCTCCTGCCTTGTTTGCAATTGAATTTCCATCGCTTTCCCTCGTCTACTATTGAGTGTTCACCGGTTGCCACATCATCATCGCACAGCCTCAGCCAAACTACTTATCGGTCGCTTCGTCTGGCACCGTTTCTTCTGCACTACCCCACCACTGTTCGAGGCGCCTTGCAATATGCGCTTCATAACCCTGGTCGCTCGGTTCATAGTATGCCTGTTTTTGGAAGCCAGGCGGTAGGTAATCTTGCTGGGCGAAATGACCGGGGGCATCGTGCGGGTAAATATAATTTTTTCCAGCCCCGAACTTCTCCCGCGAACCTTTGAGCGCCGTCGATCGTAAATGCTGGGGCACGCGTGCCGGAGGTTGAGTATTCACCGCCGCCTGGGCTCTGTGCAAGGCGATATAACTGGCATTACTTTTGGGCGCGCAGGCCACATACACCGTCGCCTGCGCCAGCGGAATCGCGGCTTCGGGCAAACCGATTTTTTCCACTGCCTGCAAAGCCGCCATCGCCACCTGCAACGCGCGTGGATCGGCATTGCCTACGTCTTCGCTACTCTGAATGACCAGACGTCGCGCGACGAACATAGGATCCTCGCCACTTTCCAGCATACGCGCCATCCAGTAGAGCGCCGCATCGGGATCGCCACCACGCAGTGACTTAATATAGGCCGAAATAATATCGTAATGGTTATCGCCGTGCTTATCGTAATCGAGCGCACGCCGTAAAACCGTCTGCTCGGCGATTTGCAAGGTGAGCATGCCATTGGCGCGGGCTAAATCGGCGGCGACTTCCAGTGAATTGAGCGCCGTGCGGGCATCGCCCAAAGCGCAATCGGCAATATGCAACAGAGCATCTGCCTCAGCGGTAATGCCGTAGGATAGGAGACCTCGTTCATCCTGGAGAGCACGCTCCATCAGTTCTATCAGGTCGCTTTGTCCCAGCGGCTCGAAGCGGAACAGGCGGCAGCGGGAAAGGAGTGGCGTGTTCACCGTTGCCAGTGGGTTTTCCGTTGTCGCGCCTAAAAGAGTGACTGTTCCATCTTCCACATGCGGCAGGAACGCGTCTTGTTGAGCACGATTGAAGCGATGGATTTCATCGACGAAAAGAATGGTACGTTTGCCGGTCTGGCGTCTTTTCTTGGCTTCACCGATAATGCGCCGCACGTCGGCTACTCCACCCGTTACGGCTGAGAAATTCTCAAAGTGAGCGCTGGTCAAATTGGCACAAAGCCGTGCCAACGTGGTTTTTCCGGTTCCAGCCGGGCCAAAAAACAGGCACGAGGGCAAACGGTCGGCTTCGAGCATGGCGCGTAGCGGTGCACTTTGCCCTACCAAATGTTTTTGTCCGGCATATTCATCAAGCGAGCGAGGCCGTAGCCGCGCCGCCAGAGGAGCATCGGGCGATGCGACGACGCTATTTACATCGGAAGGCCCTAATTCGTTTTCACCAAACAGCGACATAATCAAAAAAAGGATGAATGAGGTGTCAGAAGTGATGAATTACAATATTTCATCGCTTCTGCATTCCTCATTCATCCTTGAAAAAATTGTCCCGCAATCGCCGTGTGTCGTCATGTCTTTGAACCCGCTTGCGCAGGTGGGTGCCGCTTTCCGCCCTCGCTCCACTACCGTTATCTCTTGCGAGAACAACCTGTTAGGGTATCGGCAATGAAGTCCCGGCAAAAAAGTTGGACTCCCTCAATGAGAGATGTAGGCTCAAGACGCTATCGGACATCACGCACGCCGCAGGACAAACTGAAGACGTGTCAACCGAACTGTCGTTTCCTATTTTACTATGGAAACCACCTGTTGGGTAGTTCAAAGACGTGGCAATAACAATGCCGTTCACCGTTTTTTCAGCAACCGCGATACACCATTTTAACCCGGCATCAGTTGATGCAGACCACGTCCCTGCCAACCGTCGATAATCAGCCAGAAGATCATCATCGCCACATCGCCTAATATCAATCCGAGGAAGAACGGCACCATTTTCCGGTAACCGTCGGAACCGCCGAATTTAGTAATGAGCGCCTTGCAAAGCCAGCCGATCAGCAGTGATAGCCAGAGACGATACATGGGATAGGTTAGGCTCATCAGCAAACCGACCGGATGGAAGGGAAACCATAGCAAACGCGCTCGGGCCACCACCATACCGGCAGTCAGCAACATCCCCCCGCCCATCCAGGCGACATTCCACAGGCTCACGTCACGTAAGCCGCCCAGAAGTGTGGCCGCATCACTGGCCGGTTTCTTCGCCCCGCCCTGCGCGAACCATTTTTCCAGTGTCAAACCGCCGTGTTCGTAGCCCAGTTTGACGTTCATCCACAGGCTCATGCCATAGGTGATAATTACAGCCACCGTAATGAGCGCCAGTAGTGGTTTGGCGCGAATGCCCCGGTCTCCGGCCAGCTTGAAGCTGTGCAAAAACGAAGGCATGAGGAAAGCACGCAAGTCGGTCATCAAGCCGCCCTGGATTACCGAAGCGGGTACCAGGCTTTGTGCCGTCATCCAGGTGCCTGGCCCGGCACCGCTGATCTGGGCGAACATTCCCAGGGGCAGCCAACCTTGCTGCACAAACAGCATGCCGGATTCCACCACCACGCGTGTGAGGGCAATAGCCATCACCAGGTAACTAATCCACATTGCCAACGAAAGCAGTGGATGGATTCCGGCAACACTACTCCACCCGATAATAAACAGGAACGATAAAATGAACCCCCAAAAGGCCACCGGATAGGAGAGGGCTTCATTCTTCTCGGCTTCTGTTTTACGGGCCAGCCCCACGGCACGGCGCATAATATGGCCCAGATGCTCGCGCGCTATCCAGACCAAAATGAGCGCATAGGCTAAATAACAACCAAACTGCTGATAGGCGATAAAAGTTTTCGCGCCCATCGTCATGCCAATGGCATTGGGCAAGCTGGCGGGCGTGAAACCCAGGTAATAGGCCAGAATCAACTGGAATTTCATAATCCAGTAGAAACTCCAAAGCGAAAGCGAAACTTCGCTGGTCAACAGATACGCCACTCCGACCATGACCAACAATACCCGGAACTCCACGGCACCGATCTGGTTCCAGGGCACTTCGGTAAAAAAGTTGCCCGTCATGGTCAGGGGAATCTGAGGCACGTCGGGGTAGTAGAAATTGAGGCCGTTCATCAACTGAACCACTACCGCGATGCTAACTCCAATCCACAAGAGAGAATTACGAAATAATGGCCCCGGCAGTGCCGGACGCATGGGGTCAGATTCCGTCATTTCTTGCGGTAAGCGCAAGAGGGGAAACGACAGTGCCTCGCGCTGCGCCCACTGCGCGCGCAACATCACACTCAGACAGGCCAGCATCACATAAGACGCCAGCACCAATGCGCTCCAGGCCACCAGAGGCGCAAGCCACACAGCCCACGGCACTTCTCCTTGCGTGCCGACATACCACCCCTGCACGGCTTCGTAGCCTGGCGCACCCAGAGCATATTTGCCCCCGGAAAGAGCCGGAGTAAACCAGCCCGGCAAATGCTGATTCAACAGCTCCAGCCACTTGTTTTCGGCATTGGCAAAATAGAAGGGGCCGATAATATTGGAAACGAAAAAATTCTCCGCGCCATGTCCCGGTACCAAACAGGAGAATAAGCAAGTAATATAAACGGTGAGCGTCTCGTTACGGGTTAACGGATTGCGCCCCAGTAAGAAAGCCAGAAGAAAGAAACCCGCGCCTGCACCAAACAACCAGATCAGCAGAATACACAGCGAAGCCACTCCACCGCTATCTCCGGCATTCAAATGGGCAACGTAAGCCAGTGCGGCCAGGATGATACATCCAATAAATGCCCACGAACGCCGCTCTGTTCTGCGCTGAGCCAGGCTCACTAATGGATTGACGACGAGTATTACAGCAAGCAAAACCGCTATGGCACCCGGCGGTAGGTGCGCCCCGCCCAAATAGGTATTGGCAAGGCGAACATCGATAATAGGCACGATATAGCCAAACAGTCCCGCCAACCCCAGACAAAGCAGAACCACGCGTAACGTGATTCCACCGTCACGCACTTCAGTTACCGGGGCTGTAACATCGTTCTGGGGAGTGTCTATTTGCGCATTTTTCATATTCGGCTCGATGTTCAATCTCTATTCACCCTGTATATAACATACATATATCTCATATATGTCGTTTTATTATACATGAAGGATTCATATTTTAGTTATTAAAACGCCCGTTGATATTACAGCGGCAAGAAACGGAAAAGCTTTCGCTTCATTTTTACCATATTGTAAAAGCGTGGTTTCTGCGCTAACCTTGCTGAAATTTCTTTTTGCTTGGCAGCATGAATACTAATCCATCTTACACGAAACCATTACAGCATTTTCACCAGCGCATCGCTGAAAAAACAGCCAGCAACTCAGCCCGCACCGTGATTATTGCCGCTTTAGGCGATAGCGTCACTGCAGGGCTGGCGGGAGAAAACGAGTTCCTGCATGGACAGGTTTACCACGGCCAATTGAAGGTGTTGCTGGAAGAACGCTATCCGCAGTGTGTTTTTAGTGTTATCAATGCCGGAGACAGCGGCCAGAATGCGGGCGGCGGGTTTCAACTGCTGGAGCGCGACGTGCTGCATCACCAGCCCGACCTGCTGCTGATTGGTTTTGGCCTTAACGACGCCCATGCCGGTTTCGACGGCCTCGATACCTACGCCGCCAATCTTCAAGCCATCATCGACCGGGCACGGGAAGCTACCGCAGCCGATCTCATTCTTCTTACTCCCAACATGATGCCACACCATGCAACCGATAAGATTCCCGAACGTTGGCGGGCCGATTGCGGGAAGTTCATTTCCCTGCAAGTGGACGGCGTGCTGGCGGCCTACGCAGAGCGTGTCCGGGAGGTCGGCGCAAAAAACAATATTCCCGTTG
>DAITOV010000043.1:0-5938 GCA_036833945.1 Abditibacteriia bacterium | reverse complement strand
GGAGGCCCTCGAAGCAGCCGGGCGCGACACCACCGCCATGCTTGCCAACGGCCTCAATCATCCCGATGCACGGGGCCACGCCATCGCAGCCGACAGCCTTATCGCAATCGTCATTAATCACGAAACAGGAGAGTCATGAACCATCGTTATTCCGTTATTCTCGGTAATCTGGGCAATACCAAAGACCGCTTCTGCGGAGGCTATAAAGATAATCCTCCGACACTGGAAATGCTGCAACGTGCGGCGCAGATTCCCGATGTCACCGGTATTGAACTGGTAGGCACCTGGGACATCCGCCCCGACAATGCCGCCGCAATGAAGAAAGCGCTGGGCGATCACGGGCTGGAATGCGTCTCGATTATCCCCGACCTCTTTGCCGATAGAATCTTCGGCAATGGTTCTTTCTCCTCGCCAGACGAAAAGGTGCGCCGCCACTCCCTCGATTACTCGCGGCAGATGTGCGACATCGCCCGTGAACTCGGTTGCAACCTGCTCAACCTGTGGCCGGGGCAGGACGGTTATGACTACCTGCTCACTGCCGACTACGATACCGCACGCGGCCACCTGGCCGAAGGCATCGCCACCCTGGCCTCTGAAAACCCCGACTTGCGCTTCGCCCTGGAATACAAACCCAAGGAGCCACGTTGCTTTTCCTACATCGCCCGCATGGCCGATACGCTCTTGCTCTGCAACGAAACCGGCCAGGAGAATGTGGGCGTGTGCATCGATACCGGCCACGCCTATGTGGCCGGTGAAAGCGTGGGGGAGGCTATCGTCTTAGCCAAACGCGCCGGAAATAAGCTGTTCCACATGCACTTCAACGACAATCACGGCTCCTGGGACGACGACATGATCGTGGGCACTATTCACAGCACTACCTATATCGAAACGCTGTATTGGCTCGCTCGCACCGGCTATTCCGGCTGGCTCTCGATGGATCAATACCCTTACCGCGAAGAAGCCGCCCTGGCCATCGGCGAAAGCGTGCAATGGCTGCGCGCCTATGAAAAAATCGTGGACGAGAACCACGAGGAAATCGACGCCCTGCTAAAAACCGGGCTAGCGGTGGAAACTTCACGTTTCTTACGTCAGGTGTTGATGAAGTAAACAGGAAAAAAACGATGAATGATGAACCGAATCAGTCCAGTAACTTAATTCAGCGTTCATAATTCATCATTCATCGTTATGTTTAAACTCGATGCCGCTTGCGAAACTCGCCCGGCGCTTGCCGCAAATGCTGTTTAAAAACGCTGGATAAATAAGCGCCCGAAGCCCAGCCACACTCGGTAGCAATTTCCTCCACGGTGCGTGACGATTCCACCAAAAGTTTGCGCGCCTTTTCCAGACGGATTTGAGTGAGGAACTCAATAGGATTGCAGCCATGCGCGGCGCGAAAACGCCGTGTGAACTGCACCGGCCCTAATCCATAAGTGCTGGAAATTTCGGCCATCGAAAAATTCTCACCCGCCCGCTGGCGCAGCAACAGCGCGGCCTGGCGCATCTCAGGATCATGCACCTCCCGCTCTTGTCGCGTTTGCCAGGCCAGATGCAGCAACTCTTCCAACAAATGTCCCAAACGCCGCAGGCTCCACCCGTCACGACGCCCTTCGAGCGCGCGCACATGCTCGATAATCGCCTGTAACCGCAAGGTATCGCCCACCTGCGACTGGCCCGACGGCCACTCCATTGACAGAGGCTGCCCGGCTTTATCGTAAAAATGCCACTGCAAAACGATATATGCCATGTGCTGGGTGACGTGACGATTGAAAGGCATGCCCGGCGCAATGCACACGATATCGCCAAATCTCGCCAGCCCGTTCATTTCCACCCCCGCTTTATTGTGCGAATTCCACTCGAAGGCCCCACTTTCAGGTGCCACTAACACCCAACTTTGAAAAATGCTGTTGCAGGAAACGAACTCAGCGCGTGGTGAATAACAGGAACAGACCTGAAACTCGACACTGGCATTCCAGAAATCGTTTGACATGAAATAAATCCTAACTAAATCAATCAAAAACGTAAATATCAGCTTGCAAAAAAGGGGAATAATATCGTTGTGGTGAAATAAATGAAAAAATTTGACATCCCCCTCATCGATTGCGACGTGCATCCGATCGCAACAGAACAGCGTCCTCTCCAGCCATTCATCCCTGAAAATTACCGGCAGGCTGTTGCCCAGGGACAGGCCAGCTCTCCCGGTCACGGCTATATCAATCCGTTCGGCGTGATGCGGCGCGACATGCCCGCCATGGAACCAGGTGCCTGGGGCGAAGAACTGCTCGACCGCTACGGCATCGCTTATGCCGTGCTCCAACCTCCGGGCCTTTCGGTAAGCCTGACTCACAATATCGACGTGGGCAACGTCATGGCAACGGCCTGGAACGAATGGCAGATTGCGAACTGGCTGGAGAGCGACAGTCGGTTTCTCGGTTCAATCTGTGTGAACATGAACGATCCCCAAAAAGCCGCTGCTGAAATTCGTCGGGCGGGCGGCCATCCTCAAATGGTGCAGGTTATTGTCTGCGGTGAAAGCACACACCTTTACGGACATCGTTCCTACGACCCAATCTACGAAGCTTGCGTCGAACTCGGCCTGCCTTTCGCGATACATCCCGGCGCGGAGGGCGCACGTAATTCAAGCACCCCCAACGGTATGCCTTCTTCCTACCTGGAATGGCGCGCCGCCCTGCCCGGAACTTTTATGGCCCATTGCGCCAGTTTTGTGTGTGAAGGCGTGTTCGAAAAATTCCCGCAACTCAAGGTTGTCTTGGTCGAAGGCGGTTTCGGTTGGCTGCCGCACCTGATGTGGCGGCTCGATAAAGATTTCAAGGCACTGCGCGCCACCACACCCTGGCTCAAACAGTTGCCTTCGGAATATATGATCGACCACGTGCGCATCACCTCCCAGCCCATTGAAGAACCCGAAACTTCTGCGCAGCTTCTGCAACTCTTCGACATGATGCATGCGGAAAAGACCCTGTGTTTCGCTTCGGATTTCCCCCATTGGGATTTCGACGACCCGCGCCGTGTGTTCCCTTCGCGGATGGACACCGGGTTGCAAGAACGCATCTTCTACCGCAATGCCAGTGAACTTTATGGATTGCCTTCACTCGAAGAAAAACAAGCCGAAGCAGCATGTTTGGAGACCGTGGCATGAATCATTTCAATAATGGTTTTGGCACCGATAATCCCTGCATAGAGCACGCCTTTAGCATCGCCGATGCAGCCACTCCTGCCATCGCCAAACGCGGCAAGCAACTCATCGTCTGCAAAGCCGATGAAATTTCACCCGGCGAGCGACGCATTTTCGAAGACGAAAAAATTTCCCTCGGCGTCTACAATATTAAGGGCCAGTTCTACGCTATAAAAAACGTTTGTCCCCACGCCGGTGCGCCGCTGTGCCAGGGCCACATTCAAACCACCCACCGCCCTGGCAAAGTGGGTGAATTCGAACCCGCTCTGGAAGGCCGGGTATTACGCTGCCCCTGGCACGGCTGGGAGTTCGATATCGTCACCGGCAAAGGCTTGTACGATCGCAATTCACGAGTGGCGACCTACCCGGTCGAGGTGAATGCCGATAATGACGTCATCGTTTTACTCTAAACGCTATTACAAAATATATTTTTTATTTCGCAACACAACATCGATTTCACGAATAACATCATTTACCGATATCGCTTCTAAAAGGCGATCTTGAAAACCGTTATTTAATAATCGCTCAATTTGGTTTTCCGTGGGGGTGATGACTTTATGACACTCCCCATGAGGACGATACGAATATTGTAAATGTGGCAACATGAGTGCTATCACGGTCGTTCCAACAGCCGCGGCGATGTGGGAAGGCGCGGAATCAATCGTTACTAATAAATCCGCTTTTTTGAGCAAAGCCGGTAAAAATTCTAATTTGAACCAACCTGCCATATTAAATACCCGGTCGGTTCTGCTCATGCTTTTCAGAATGACATCGTTATAGGTCTTATCGGCGGCAGAGCCAGTGATGAGGACCGTTATTCCGTATTGGTTGATGAGATAATCGGCGATAACGGCAAAGCGCTCCGGCACCCATTCTTTGATTGAGTTCGCTGACCGTGCATGTAGCACGATGAATGGTGTCGTTATTCCGGCTTCTGCCAATCGGCTTTCTACTTCCTGGAGTTGCTGCAAAGATACGCTCAGGCTGTTCATTACCTTCGCAGGCGATATACCAATTTGATTGAGTAATTCTACATTTTGCTGCACCATGTGCATCCTGTTATCACTTGGATGAGCCGCGTGAGTTAATAAATGGGAGTGAGCGCTATTCAGCGCATCGATTCTGCCCACTCGCACTGGTATCCCCAGACGATGTAACAAACGCCAAATATTCGTATCGCCCCGAAAATCGATGGCCAGGGCATATTGGCGCTGGTCTAACTCGTTAAACAACTCTTTGTAGGCTTTTGGGGTTAACGCCGGATGGGAATAGGGAAAAATATCTAATTTGTGTATGCGCGATATTTCCGGCAAAGAACATAATAACGCGGACGATTCTTCCCGCACCAGAGCATCTATCTCGGCATGAGGAAAGTTCTCTTTCAGAACCCGCAACGCCGGCAAAGCCATGATAACATCACCCAGGTAGTCCGGCCGGATCCACAAAATTCTGCTTTGAGGCATTAGGCTGAGCGGTGTATTCTGGAGAATAACTGCATTTTCGCCTGATGTTTTTTTCCTAGACAAAATAAAGGGCTTGAGGCTGAGCTTCCAATACAAGGCCTCCGCAAGGAGCTGAATTGCTTGCTTGCTCTGCAAAGGCACAAAGCCTTGCCCGCGCAAATATAAATATTTTTTGCCGCGACACAAGAACAAACAGAAAATATATTTAAGATTGAATTGTGGCCTTGTCCGCAAGAATACTAAGACGACTACCTGATACTTCTTTTTACGTATTAAACGCGGGAGTTTTAGAAAAAGGGTCTTATCCCTTCCGGTTGGAAAGGTAACGACATCCGTATAGCGTTTATCACTGAGTTCAAATTTGTGTGAACCGGTATCCTCTGCAGTGAGCAACTCCACTTCATCAAGATCAAATTTTTCTTTGATTTCTTTGAGAATGTCGTAACTGCCTAATATTTCCTCCCAGAAATTGGTTCGAATTAACAACGCTTTTTTCGCTTTTCTTTTCCGTGGGAACATTAGGTCTGAGACATTAACTTGACTTAAGCTTTCTTGGCTTTTCCTTTTTATAGTGCCACATGGAAGAGCAGTTTTGTGGCCAAAAGACGATACAGGCCACTCTAATCAAAGCAGATATAATAATAAAGTGATGTTTCGTTACTTCCCTGCTCTACTGATAGCCCTGTCGCTGCTGCCGTTGTTTTCAAATTTTGCGCACGCGCAAAATACCGCGCGCCCCCGCAATGTCGCTTTGGGCCAATCCCATCTCGCCAAGTTCGAGCCGGAGCGGGGCTGCTATATCGGTGCCTTCATCGAACTCGATCACATTGTGAAGGGTAAGATTAACGAATTCGAGACCCTCACCCAGAAAAAGCACGCTTCCTATTTCACCTATTGCGGCTACGGCATGCCCTTCCCGAAAGCCTGGGTCGATAAGGTAAAAGCCGCCGGAGGCGCACCGCAGATCGCTTTTGAACCCAATAACGGGCTGGATGAAGTCAACGACGATGCTTATCTGCGGGCCTGGGCGCGCGACGCCGCCCGTTCACAGGTGCCGATTTTCCTGCGGTGGGCCAGTGAGATGAACGGCCCCTGGGTCGCCTGGCATAAAGATTCAGCGCAATATATCGAAAAATTCCGCCTCATCTCCCAGGTCATGAAGGAAGAGGCACCCAACGTCGCTATGGTGTGGACGCCGTTTTCCGAGCCGCAGCGCCTTATCGCGCAGTTCTATCCCGGCGACGAATGGGTGGACTGGATCGGCATGAACATTTACAGTGTC